>NZ_JBIUXX010000011.1:107617-130621 GCF_044744235.1 Pseudomonas sp. NPDC087346 | reverse complement strand
CGGCAACAAGGGTGAGTGCGCAATCCATTTTCGCGACCGGGCGATCTCCACGGCCTCTTTGAGGATTTCCGCTCCCATCGTTTTCTTGCCCAGCATCCGTTGCAGTTCACGGATCTGCTTGAGCGCATCGCTCAGCTCGGAGGCCGGCACCACGGCCTCGTCCGCGCTGACCGCCGACAGGCTGCCGTCCTGATACAGCTTGCGCCACAGGAATAACTGGTTGACATTGATGCCGTTGCGTCGAGCGACGACCGACACACTTTGCCCTGGCTCAAGACTCTCGCAAACCATGGCCAGCTTTTGCTCCGGGCTCCAGCGGCGGCACCGCTCCTGGCCCAAAAGCTCTCCACTCTTGTCGTTGCTAGTAGTCATAAACATAACCGTTTGCCTATCCCTTATCGTAAGGGGGAAACGGTGTCCTGTCTTTCATGGGGCTCGTTCAGTAACCGGGTGCTGTTTCCGAAAGATTTCAATTGACCCTTCTTGGATAAAGCAATGAACGAGTGTAATTGGGAAGTTATAGAGGGGTTTTCATCTCCTAGGGAGTATGAACGATTTTCTGCCTGGATCACCGAACAGATTAAATCTGGGATTACAGAGCAGGCTCCTGTTCAGGACAGCCATGCTGGGCCAGGATTTGAAGAGAAATGGTTCAAGTGCATAGTGTCAAATGAAACGTGGAGACTGGTTCCCCCTCAAGCTCCTTTTCAAGGATATTGGGGGCCAGTTTAGAGAAGCCGGGTATTGAATTGGTGCAAAAGGCATTGATACACCCTCACGTATGACGGCAAGAGCGGTAATCAACCGCACTTGATGGGCCTGATGGATGCCGACCTACTCGCCAGTTCATTGGTAAACGTTGTGAGCAGCATGTTTACGTGTTTCCCAGCCGAAACAGCGAACTCCGGTGACGAGTTGATCCGGCGCTTCAACGAAATTTGTCTTTAGTTCATCACGAATAACGTGAGATTCCCGGTCCCTCGGCATAATCCCGTTATCTGGAAAAAGGAAACACCGCGTGAAACGTAATTTCTCTCTAGCTCTGATCGTCCTGGCCGTAACGCTGGGAGGCTGTGCCTCCAACAAGCCAGCGGTTGACCCGTCGCTGGTTGGTTCCTGGAAGGGCTTGCGGGCAGAAACCGGTAAATGCCAGTTCCTGTCCTGGAAGAATAACTTCAAACCTGACGGCACTTTCACCATCACCTTTTTCCGTGATGCCGAACAGACCCGGACAATACAGGCTGAGCATGGAACATGGTCGGCTGCCAATGGCAAGAACGAGTTGAGAACCGATGGCGTGCGTTTGCCGGATATCTACACCTACAAACTGATTGATGCCAATACGGTGCATTACACCAATGTGGCCGCAGACCCTTCCGGCGATTGTCCTGAAGAGTATGACTTCACGGAGCGCCGCATTCGCGGTTAAGCCCAGTTACGGGATGCGGAAAGGGACGAATTCACGCTGATGAATTCGTCCCTTTTTGTAGTTCGCGCGAGCAGGTTTTATGTCAAGCAGGCCGATCAGCGAAACGCCGGCACCACATTCTTGATAAACAGCTCCAGCGACTTCTTCTTCTCCGCATGCGACAAGCTGTTATCGCACCAGAAGCTGAACTCATCCACCCCCAGTTCCTGGTAGTACTTGATGCGCGGAATGATCTCTTCCGGCGTACCAATCATCGCCGTCTTGTGCAAGCTCTCCAGTTCTAACTCCGGACGTCCTCTTCCGGGCTCGGGGCAACGACGCCAAAGAGGCGAACGGTATTCGTCCGGTGACTCGTGTCACCGGCCTGCCAGACACTACGGCTCCGTCCAACCCACATAAATACTTGATCGAAACCAACCCGGTACTCACCGACCTCAAATCGTTCATGAGTTCGGACTACCTGCTCGGCAAACTGGGCTACGACCCTGATCAGAGCGCCAAACGTCTGGGCGACGGTCTCTACGAACAACGCCTGATTCAACAAGCCGTCACCGCGCGCACCGGCCAGGCCTTCCTCGATGGCCAGACCTCCAACGAGGGCATGTTCAAGTACCTGATGAACAACGCCATCGCCAGCAAGGACGCGCTCAACCTGTCGGTCGGCGTCGGCCTCACCGCGCAGCAAGTCGCGGCGCTGACCCACGACATCGTCTGGCTCGAAGAGCACGAAGTGAACGGCGAAAAAGTGCTGGTGCCGGTGGTCTATCTGGCCCAGGCCAACGGCCGCCTCGGCCCGACCGGTGCGCTGATTGCCGGTAACGACGTGACGCTGATCGCCGGTGAAAACCTCGATAACGTCGGCACGCTCAAAGCTACCAACAACCTTTCCGCTACGGCGGGCAAGGACCTGGTCAACAGCGGATCGATCGAGGCGGGCAATCGTCTGGATCTGTTGGCAACCAACAACATCGTCAACAAGGCTGGCGGCATTATTGCCGGACGCGATGTGACGCTGACCACGCGCACGGGCGATGTGATCAACGAGCGGACCATCACCTCGATGGACGACAAGTACGGCACCGTCACCCGGCATCAGGACTTTGCCGATAACGCAGCGCGGATCGAGGCGGCCAACGACCTGACCGTCAGCGCGGCCAAGGATATCAACGTTATCGGTGGCGTCCTGAAAAGCGGTCAGGACATGACGTTGAACGCCGGTCGCGATGTCAATGTGGCCTCCGTGCAGGTTAACGACAGCGCGTCGCTGGGCTGGAGAGGAGCTGTTAGCAGCGTCACGCAACTGGGCGCCGATATCGATGCCGGGCGTGATTTCAAGGCGGATGCCAAGCGTGACATCAGTGTGATTGCCAGTGACATTGAGGCCAAACGTAATGTGTCGATGTCGGCGACTGAGAATCTGCTGATCAGTTCGGCGGCTGACGAGGAGCACTCGCGTTCGGCAAACAAGAAAATGTCGCGTCAGGATGATGAGGTCAGACAGGTTTCTGCGACGGTGACGGCAGGTAGCACCGTAATGCTCAATTCCGGCAAAGACCTAGATCTGATTGCCAGTCGGATCAGCGCCGGGGACGAAGCCTATTTGACGGCGGGTGCCAATCTGATACTTCAGTCGGCGGAAGACAGCGACTACAGCTTCTACACCAAGACCAAGAAAAGTTCTTCGGGTAAGAAAAGTCGGCTTGATGAGACGGCCAGCACCACCAATATCGCGAGTTCGGTAACTGCAGGTGGTGACGTCAGCCTGGTAGCGAACAATGACGTCCTTATCAAAGGCAGCGAAGTTGCTTCTGAAAAAGGTGGAGTGAAGCTGGTGGCGGGCAATGATGTGCAAATCCTTGCTGTCACAGATTCGCAAAGTGTTCGCCATGAAAGCAGTTCGAGCAAAAAAAGCCTGGGTGGTCTGAAATCCAGCAAGGTGAAGGATCGAGTGTCCGAGACCCAAACCACTGCGGTCGGCAGCATGATCTCCGGTAATACCGTGGATGTTGTAGCTAACCGTGACGTCATGATCAGTGGTTCGGCCTTGGTGAGCACAGAAGATTTGGCTGTGCAGGCCGGTCGCGATCTGACCATCAAAGCGGCGGAAAACACCTTTACTCGAAACGAGTATCACAAGGAGAAAAATCGCGATCTGAGCGGTGTCCTGACGGCCAATAATCTGGGTGTAGATGACATCACCGGAAACCAACATTTGTCCGTCGGTAGCCAGAATCATACTGGCCAGTCGTCGCAGACTACGTTGACTGGCAGCACCATTGGCTCCAGCGCAGGCAATGTGAAGCTTTCCAGCGGTCGCGAGCTTAGCGTGATTGCCAGTGATCTGGTCAGCACCAAAGACATGAGCCTTATTGGCTCAAAGGTAACGATTGCTGCAGGCATGGAAAGCTCGAGTCAGAGCAGTACCGACAAATCCACTAACTTAGGGGTTGGTCGTGTCATTGGCGGCATGATCGTTGATACGGTCAATACGATTCACAACTCGGTCGAAGCAGCCAAAAACGCAGATGATCCACGCCTTAAAGCGGTCAAATACGCCCAGGCAGCCATGGCGTTGAACGACCTCGGCGGTATGGGGGGAGGCGCCGAAGGTGCAGGCTCCGACTATGGGAAGAAACAGGGTTCCGCCAGCAATGGCTCGTTGATAAAGATCGGTACTGAACTGGCGAATACCCACAGCAAGAGCATCAGTGAGTACAACAGTCAGACCGCCAGACAGAGCACGATCAATGCAGGCCAGAACCTGTTGATCATCGCTGATGGCGGTGCGCAGGGAACCGCCGGTGATATTCATATTGTCGGCAGCAGCTTGAAAGCCGCAGACACTGCTCTGATTGCCAAGAACGACATCATTCTGGAAAGCGCGCAGAACACGGCTGACTGGGCCAACAACGGCAGCAATAACAAAACCGCGATCGGCGCTAGCTTCAACCTGGGTGAGCAGAACGGCTTCACCCTTGATCTTGGGGCGTCTGTTGCCAAGAGCAAGGGAACCGGTAGCTCGGTCACCCAAGTCAATACAACTCTGGATACCGGCTCTCTTTCCTTGCACAGCGGCAACGATACGACGCTGGCAGGTGCACAAGTTCGAGCCGACAGTATCAAGGCTGTGATCGACGGCAACCTCAACATCACCTCTCGTCAGGACATCGAGACCCAGAGCAGCAAGCAGGGCAGTGCCGGTATCGGCGCGAGTATTTGTATTCCGCCATTTTGCTATGGTGCGCCGGTCACCGGGTCGGCAAGTCTTGCCGCTGGCAACATGAACAGCGACTACAAGGCCGTGACCGATCAGAGCGGTCTGTTCGCCGGCCAAGGTGGATACGACATCACTGTTGGCAAAAACACCACCCTGCAAGGCGCGGTCGTTGCCAGTGAGGCGACACCGGACAAGAACCTGCTCAGCACTGATCGCCTGTTCGTCAGTGACATCAAAAACACGAGTGATATCAGTGCCCAGTCGGCCGGCATTTCCCTGTCTTATGGCGGCAAGTCCGGCACCAGTGTCGGCGGCAGTATTCCGCTGGCGCTTGAAGATTCGGATCAGAGCAAGACCCGCAGTGCTGTCAGCGAAGGCACCATCATTGTTCGTAATACGGCAGGCGTGAATGATCTGGTCGGGCTGAATCGCGATACCGCCAACGCGAATGAGGGCCTGGACAAACCTGATCAGAAAGCCATTCAAGAGCGGATTGATCTGATTCAGAGCACGGTCTCGCTGTCGAGAAACATCATCGGCAAAGTGGCCAACGCCCAGCAGCAAGCGGCCGCTGACAAAATGAAGTCAGCCACTACTGCCGAGGAGCGTCTGGCGGCGCTTATTGAGTACAAAAGTTGGGACGTGGGCGGCGACAAACGCATCATGGCGGATGTTGCGGCAGGTTTGATTGCTGTGGGGCTGGGAGGCGTGGGCGGCACGACGGCCATCGGTATCGTCGCCAACACCACGGCCAACGATGCGTTCAAAAAAATCGGGGATTACGCCGACAAGCAGGCTCGCGATGCTACTGATGACGTGACGCGAGCGGCGTGGGGCGAAGGCGGAGCCGCACGCGTCATGCTGCACTCGCTGGTTGGTGCGGTGATGGGGTTGTCGGGCAGCAGCGTCGCCGCCGGCGCATTGGGCGCAGGCGTTTCTGCTGCTCTGATGCCAATGATTGTCAAGGCACTGAAAGATAGCGGTCTGAATGACAAGCAGCAGGATGCATTGGCCACCTTGATTGCTTCGGGTCTTGGCGCGGCAGCGGGGTCTGGTGGCGGAGCAACGGGCGCAACGACTGCGGTTACCAGTTCAACTGGTGTTGAGATGTTCAACCGCCAGTTGCACAAGCAGCAGGAAATCCCGCTGCTGAAGAAGAAAGCTGAGGAGCTTCAGGGCTTGCTCGGGAAGCCGCGTTCGAGCGCTCGCTGGGAAGATTTGTTGATGCTCGCCGCCGGTGCAGAAGTTGATGCTGTCGGTCTGGAACATCTGAAAAGCGTAATGCAAAAGGCTGTCGGTAATGACCCGGAGTCCTTCGCCTTCGCTGAGGATATGGATCACGCCTATGCGGCAATGACCCAGTTGTCCAATCAGAAAATCCCGCTGACCTGGAGCGATGGACGACCGATAATTGCCAACGGTGCACCGGTTTATGCGTTCAGTGCGACAGACGCACAATTCAACGACTCCACCTTGTTCAACGCTGCTGGGACTTATGGCCCGGGAGCGGTCTACCAGCACTGGAGCCAATTTGGTAGGGACCAGACCGCTCAGTATGAAAATGAACTGTCCAATATTTCCACTTACGCATCGGATATATCAGACGCTGCAGAGCGGTTGTCGACAATTGCGAACAAGGGAATCCTGTCGGTAAGCGCGATCGATGATGCGATTCTCTCAATGACTGGCCTTCGAGGTGGCAAGGCCGTTATTGATGTGATCCTGGAGGTGCTGGCAAAGAGGCAGGCAGCTAAGGATCTTGCGTTTGCGACTTCGAAAGGCGCACTGCGGGGGCCTGCACTCAACCCCACTGTAGAGCAGATTGCGGCCGCTGAAAAATTGGGAGTAGATCCTCGGTGGATTAAGCCTGACGGGAGTGTCGATTGGCCTACGAAGGCAAACAATAGTTTTGATTATGGGTTCAATGGGCCTCCAGTGAGTACCGAACTCAAACCTGGTGCGACATTTGATAGATATGGCGGTCGTTTTGATTCTGAAGGCAACTTTTCGGACAGGGGGACATTCGTGGCGCCGAGGGATGTGCCCTTTGATCAGCGAGCCCTGCCCGATTCAACGCTGAATTCGCCATATCGGCAGTATGAGGTTATAAAGCCTCTTCCAGAGGTACAGTCGGGCCAGGCTGCTCCTTGGTTTGGAAAACCGGGACTGGGAACTCAGTATCAACTACCCATGAGCATCGATGAGTTGTTGCTGAAAGGGTATATCAAACTCATAACGTAACCTTAAGGTGGGATTCGTGAAGATTGATAAGATAGTCGATTGTTTTTTTAAGTACGCAAATGAGCAAGGGAAACCCTATAAGGCGTTTCCCTTGGGAACTGAAATAGAGGAATTTGGTGCGCCCTATATCGAGATTTCTGACGAAGGGAAATTTGCCTTGGTTGCGAGAGATCGAGGTGTTGAACAGCTTCGGAAAGAAACCACTTCGCCAGAAGTCATGGCGCAGTGGATTTTTGAACTTTTTAATCACTAATGTTAATGGGGTAGCGCTTGCGACGTGTGAAAGGGGGCAGGCCACGTTTAAAGCGCATTCAGTATTGCTTTCTAAAATGTCAATTTGTATATGAACGCTAACCCTATATTGTCATGAGGTTTTGAGAGGCTGGTCATGTCAGCAATTTTAAGTTATAAAGAAATAATGCAGCGAATGTTTTACTACTATCCAATTTATTGCAGGACTAAGATTAGGAAGAACAAAAGTTCGGGTTTTTCCTGGGTTGAAGGGGAGCTTGAAGTCGGTTATGCATTAAATGATATGGAAGAAAGCTTTGTTAATCCTGTTGAAGATCTAATGCTCCAGACTGCCGGGCTTGTGTTGTCGGCGGGAAGAGAGCCCAAGGTCGCCTTTGATTTCGCGGTTGCCCATATAAAAGGGATTATTGAGGTGCATGGGTTAGCTTTTCTTATGTCGCAGTTGTCTGAACAGGATGCTCTGCAGATCAAGTTGGACTTGCAACTTTTAGATATTATTTAACTGTTGCTGCAGGGCATGTTTATTGAACTCGATAAATTTTCCTGCTTTGAAAAGCGGTAATGAAAATTGATTAAAATCGGACTTTTGCTTCCCTTGGTTTTCCTAATTGCAGGGTGCCATTCCAACGTCAGAGATTTCTTCCCCAGTTTCCTGAGCGATGGCGTCCAGCTGCAGCAAAAAATGGTCACGCCAGATCCCCCATACGCCAAAATCATCATGAAAGCGTCAGGTTACACATACCCTGTCGAGTTCTCGGTGCGCCGGGCGGCAGATCCTGACCAGCGAATGGAAGTGCTGGGCACCGTGGTGGATTCCGGGCGAGGCCAAGTGTTCGGCTGGATCGCCAAGCTTAACGAAGCGGCCAATAGCGCCACGTTTAAACATTTCCCTCAGTTGGAAACTCAAACCAACGCTGATGAACCCATCGTGGTTTCGGGGCATTCGACCGGTATGGGCAACGGGAATACCTACAGTTGCGGACCACTGAACAGTAGCTTTACGCCTGAACGAAGCAAGGTCTACCTGGTGGAATTCCAGTTTGTCGGTCAGGGTTGCGAGCAGCATGTTTACGATGTCACCCGGCCGGGTCAGCGTACTCTCATCGGGGCCTGACTCACTTGAAATTAAACATTAAACTCCCTGAAAACCTCGTCACTGACGATTTACTCAGAAAGCAGCGTATTCCTTGCCTTTGCAAAATTTCAACGCGGTTCGAAATTTCCTTCTCGGATACAGGCCCGGAATCGATCGGGGTCGTATTCGGTTGGAGTCGCCGGGGCGGGTGTATGCCAACAGCCTGATTACATTAAGCAAAGTTGGCCAAGACCTTTACGAGATCATTGATCTTGAAATGTTCTACCGTAGCTTTGGCTGGTGCACTGTTTTACAAAATGGACAATGCGCATCTCCCGGAAATTTCTGGGACGAAGAGTTCACTAAAAACTAAAACGCCCCGAGCACTGTCGGGGCGTTTTCATTTGCGAGGCTCAATCAGCAGAACACTCACCGAAACGCCGGCACCACATGTTTGATAAACAGCTCCAGCGACTTCTTCTTCTCCGCATGCGGCAAGCTGTTATCACACCAGAAGCTGAACTCATCCACCCCCAGTTCCTGGTAGTACTTGATGCGCGGAATGATCTCTTCCGGCGTACCAATCATCGCCGTCTTGTGCAAGCTCTCCCAGTTCTAACTCCGGACGTCCTCTTCCGGGCTCGGGGCAACGACGCCAAAGAGTCGGTCGATACCCGCCCGGTGACTCGTGTCACCGGCCTGCCAGACACTACGGCTCCGTCCAACCCACACAAATACTTGATCGAAACCAACCCGGTACTCACCGACCTCAAATCGTTCATGAGTTCGGACTACCTGCTGGCCAAACTCGGTTACGACCCTGACCAAAGTGCCAAACGTCTGGGCGACGGTCTCTACGAACAACGCTTGATTCACAAGCCGTCAACGCGCGCACCGGCCAGGCCTTCCTCGATGGCCAGACCTCCAACGAGGGCATGTTCAAGTACCTGATGAACAACGCCATCGCCAGCAAGGACGCGCTCAATCTTTCGGTGGGTGTTGGCCTCTCGGCGCAGCAAGTGGCCGCGCTGACTCACGACATCGTCTGGCTCGAAGAGCACGAAGTGAATGGCGCCTGCGGAGGCTGCAGCTTTATCACGGATCGAAAAGGCTATAAATTATCTGTCCGGCGGTGCAAAAGGAATAGGGAGCTCTACAGAGGCTGGCTCTGTTTTTACTCAGCAACGTAATTTTTGGTCAAAAGATTCTATTCAGTTTAGTGGGAATAAGGTCTATCAACGGAATGGTTTATTTGATCCTAATTTGCAAACTAGTTGGCGTGAAGGTGGCAAGGTCATAACAGGTAGTAATGCTGAGCGTATGGCCTCTGGTCGAGCGCCCATCGGTGTAGATGGCAAGTCGGTGAACCTGCACCATATGACGCAAACACAGTCAGGGCCTATTGCAGAAATGACGCAAAGTTTTCACCAAACCAATAGCGCAACTATTCACATTAACCCTAATACAATTCCTTCTGGTATTGATAGGGCAGCTTTTTATAAATGGAAAGTGCAGTACTGGCAGTAACGATCTACAGATTTTAGGAATTGAAAATGAGCCAAGTTACGACGCATCAAATTGAGGATTTAGTATCACAGCATCCTGATACCGTGTGCTTTGGTAGTCAGGCCGATTGCGTGGGTGATGACTGGATTGAGAAGGCCGAGCAGCGTCTAGGGCTTGAACTGCCAGGGTCGTACAAGTGGTTTTTAAAGACGTATGCGGGTGGCAAGATTGGTACTGAAGAAATTTACAGTATCTATGGCGTTGACTTTGAGAGTGTCAATGGGGGGGATATTGTCTATCAGCATATTGTGGGCATAAAAAATAATCTGGTAGATGGCAAAAAGCTTGTGATTAGCGAAACTGATATGGGGGAAGTCTTTTTCTTTGACTATTCGAAGTTTAAAGATGGTGAGTGCCCCGTGAGTCTTAGGCTTCCGTCTGGCGAGAATGTTAATTACGCTACAGATTTTTATGAGTTTTTATATAAACGAATTTCTGCTCATATTTGATAGATATCCTCATCCTACACCGGTCATGCGCCGGTGTTGTTTTATCTGCTTACTGCAAAACCTCCCGTCCCTCGCTGCTCGCTTTGGTCGTGGCCTGAGCGATCAAGGCATCGAGCATCTGCGCCACAAATTTCTGCTGGCTCTTAGGTAGCTGGTCGATGGCTTCCAGTTGCTGCTGCCATTTCGGAGCAGGTCCACGCTTACGCACGGTGGTTTCCTGCTGCTGACCAAACAGCTCTTCGAGTGAGCTCGAAAGCAGCCGGGCCAACTCTGACAACGCCGCGGCCTGAATCTGGGCCGATTGACCGAACCGGAATACCTGCTGTTGCACTGCTAGGGACTGGCCCATAGATACACCCTCACGTATGACGGCAAGAGCGGTAATCAACCGCACTTGATGGGCCTGATGGATGCCGACCTATTCGCCAGTTCATTGGTGAACGTTGTGAGCAGCATGTTTACGTGTTTCCCAGCCGAAACAGCGAACTCCGGTGACGCGTTGATCCGACGCTTCAACGAAATTTGTCTTTAGTTCATCACGAATAACGTGAGATTCCCGGTCCCTCGGCATAATCCCGTTATCTGGAAAAAGGAAACACCGCGTGAAACGTAATTTCTCTCTAGCTCTGATCGTCCTGGCCGTAACGCTGGGAGGCTGTGCCTCCAACAAGCCAGCGGTTGACCCGTCGCTGGTTGGTTCCTGGAAGGGCTTGCGGGCAGAAACCGGTAAATGCCAGTTCCTGTCCTGGAAGAATAACTTCAAACCTGACGGCACTTTCACCATCACCTTTTTCCGTGATGCCGAACAGACCCGGACAATACAGGCTGAGCATGGCACATGGTCGGTTGCCAATGGCAAGAACGAGTTGAGATCCGATGGCGTCCGTTTCCCGGATATCTACACCTACAAAGTGATTGATGCCGATACGGTGCATTACACCAATGTGGCCGCAGACCCTTCCGGCGATTGTCATGAAGAGTATGACTTCACGGAGCGCCGCATTCGCGGTTAGCTCAAGTGAGGCTATTGCTTTTAAACACAGCCTTTGACGTCGCTCCTTATCGCCATTTATCCTGCGCCACTATATTGATATCGATTCAGCTCGAGACTCGCGAAATCAGAGACAACTGGTGTCCAACCTGTTGATCAAGCCAACTGGTCTCCTTGGCCCATTGATCGCCTCCTGCCAACTCGCTCGGCGTCAGCCCGCCCTCCTTGAGGTTCTTCGCAAAAGCCGTGGCCAGACGGTATTAAGCTGGGGAGTCGTTATATTACTAGAGACCTTGATGGGCATAATGGTGGTGCTCGGAAGATGGCAGATTCAGTTAAGGCTCTTGGTCGTAAAGAGACACGATCAGCAACCTTCGATGCAAACTTAAATCACATTGGAGATTGATATGAACGATAAAAAAACTCCCGACTGGATTGGTCGGGGGAAAACCATTAAGCAACTTATCGCTGAGATGCAATCTTTCGAAAATAAAAATTTGTTGGTTGAAATATCAACTGATGATGGTGTGACTAAAAAACCGATTAGCTTGGTTGTGAAGTCTGGTGATGCTTGCGTATTAGTAAATTGCGAGCAGTAGAATAAGGGGACGGATTTATTTACCTAGTCGTTCTAGAGGCAAAAATGAAGCTGTCCATTGGTCTTTGAATGAGTGGTTGAGTTGAGGCGTCGGCGATATGTGGGATGCGAAAAATGGAGCTTGGTTGCCGGGAGGTGGTCATCAAGTTAATTTCTTGGATAAGTATCCTCGGACTACTCCAGAACTTTATGAGGTTGATTTGGATTCGGTGAGGTGGCTGAAATGACAGCGCTGATAAATAAAATCATTACTGTTTTAGAACTCGAGAATGGAGTCGTATTTGAACGATTTGTTCGTTGGGATGGGGTGCGCACTTGCTTTGAAGATATAAAAAAATATATTCTCTGTTCGGGAAAATATGAAGTAATAAAGCGTCGGCAATATTTGGTATTGGATAATGGCGCTGAAGTCGAAATCCCAGTGCATGAAGTGCTTAATCTGCTACCCGATAGAACAGGAGTGTTGGTGGTTTTTGCAGAGGAGCCGTCAAAATTCAATTGTCCGGAATTTCCTTGGTTTTTTAACTTTCCTAATAATGCAGCAATTTATAATGCTGATGGATCATTGCGTTTTCAACTGCAAAGCTCTCATGGTGAAGGCAGCTATATAGGTGCTGTGCATTACGCTGCAATGCCCAATAATCCTGATGCGTTAGGTGTGTTGGTAGGCTCTGTAGGTCATGACCCCGAGTGGCTTTATTTGGTTGGTCCTAACAGTCTGAAATTAATCCCTACAGGGAAGTGGGTTCGGTATTGATTTCAATAGATAGTTGGGTCAACTTAAGTACGTCATGAATGGCGAAAGAAAGGGGGGGATTTATCTGATATAAATAGATCTGTCGCCTCTTTCCCATTGTTTAATGCTGCCGGGGCTTATGGGCAAAGAGCGGTTTCCGAGCAGTGGAGCCAAGTTGGCCGGGACTAGGCAGTTCAATATTGATGGGGCCAAGTAATCAGTTCGAGTCCGCTGAAATGAAGCCAAAAAATATTGATTTGACTCTTAAGCGAATGATTGAACTTCTTCGCGCGGGCGCGGACGTGGAGGCTTGAGTCGGTTCGGGCATATTTTTTCAGCGATCCTAAGTATGCCTCTGTTCATTGATTGACGGATAAGGTATTGGATCAACCACTTACAATGACTGTGACCATTAACAAACAGCAGTATGAGCAGATGCAGAGGAGTTAGCTTCTGGAAGAAACCCGCCCTCTGCTCTGGGGGGGCACGGATACTCCGTTAAGCTCTGTCGCGGAAGTTCAAAATAAGCGTGCAGTTTCTGAGGAGTTTAAAAACGGGGCATTGTTTCAAGTCGAGTTTACGGTTAAACCAGGCGAGGGGATTCGTGGGGGGGGCCGTGGGCGACATGTGGGGCGCGCTTAATGGAACTCGCTTGCCTGGTGGTGGACATCTGGTGAATTTTATGGATAAGTCACCCCGTACTAATCCTGAATTATATGAGGTTGATATGACGTCCATGAGGTCATTGCGGTGAGCTATTTGATTGATGAAGTTAGGACGAGGTGGGAGTTCGATAGTGGGCTGCTCCTTGAGCAGTATGTTCGTTGGGACGGGGAATGTACCAGTTTCGACGAAACAAAAAAAATTATGGCATACGCCCAAAAACATGTGGTCGTAAGTTTTAAACGAGTGTTGGTCTTGGATGGTGGCGCTGAAGTTGTTATTCCAATAAATGAGACGCCTCATATTCTATCCCGATAGAACAGGGGTGTTGGTGGTATTCAACAAAGTTCCTTCCACGTCGTGTTGTCCGGAGTCCCCCTGGTTTTTTAACTTTCCTAATAATGCGGCAATCTATAATGGTGACGGGTCATTGCGCTTTCAACTGCAGAGTGCTTATGGTAAGGGTAGCTATATAGGTGCCGTGCATTACGCTCCTGAGCCCAATCATCCTGATGCATTAGGTGTTTTGGTAGGCTCAGTAGATCATGATCCGGAGTGGCTTTATTTGGTTGATCCTAACAATCCGAAATTAATTCCTACCGGGAAGTGGATTCGATATTGATTTCAATAGATAGTTGGGTCACCTTAAGTACGTCATGAATGGCGAAAGAAAGGGGGAATCTGATATAAATAGATCTGTCACCTCTATTCCATTGTTTTAATGCTACCGAGGCTTATGGGCAAGGAGTGGTTTCTGATCAGTGGGACCAATTTTGCTGGGGCCAGACAGCTCGATATTGATGGGGTCCAAGTAACCAGTTCGAGTCAACTGAAATGAAGCTAGAAAATATTGATTTGACTATTAAGCGAATGATTGAATTTCTTCGCGCGGGCGCGGGCGCGGAGGCTTGAGGCGGTTTGGGCATATTTTCTCAGCGATCCTAAGTATGCTTCTGTCCATTGATTGAGGGATAAGGTAGTGGATCAGCCACGTACAATGAGTATGACCATTAACGAAAGTCAGCTTCTCGGGATGAGGGCCGAGATGAAGGATGGTGGAAATCCATCCTCGGCTCTCGGGGGGTGGGCGACTGACACGCCAATAAAATCTATAGCGGACGTTCGGAATAAACTCGGAGTTCCCGAGGAGTTCAAAGGTGGTAAATTGTTCCAGATTGAATTTACGGTTAAACCGGGTGTGGGTACTCGAGAGGGTGCCGTAGCCGATATGTGGGATGCGCTCGATGGAGTTCGCTTGCCTGGAGGAGGGCATCAGGTGAACTTCATGGATAAGTCACCTCGAACTAATCCTGAGTTGTATGAGGTCAATATGAAATCGCTGAGATCGTTAGAGTGAGTAATTTAATTAGTGAAGTGAGAACAAGGGGCGAGTTTGAAGACGGACAGACCTTCGATGAGTTCATTCGTTGGGATGGCGCGAGCACGAGTTTTGAAGAGCAGAAAAAAATATGATCTATGCTCAAGAGCATAAGGTGATCAGTGTTCGACAGGCTTTGGTACTTGATAGTGGAGTGGAGGTTGATATTCCAATTCACGAGCCGCTTAATATTTTGCCAGATAGAACTGGTGTGCTAGTGGTTTTTAATAAAGTGCCTTCTAAGTTTAGCCGTCCCCAAGCTCCCTGGTTTTTTGCTTTTCCTCATAACGCTGCAATCTATAATGCAGACGGCTCATTGCGCTTTCAATTGCATAGCCGTGAAGGTGAAAGCAGTTACATTGGTGCCATCCACTGCGGTGCGATGCCCGAACACCCGGAAATGCTAGGTGTTTTAATTGGTACGGTTGGCCATGATCCAGAATGGCTCTATTTGGTTGATCCTGGTAGTCCGGAGCTAATCCCTACAGGAAAGTGGATTCGATATTGATTTCAATAGATAGTGTGGATCAACTCAAGTACGTCCTGAATGGCGAAAGAAAGGGGGCGATTTATTTAATATAAATAGATCTGCCACCTTTTTCCCATTGTTTAATGCTGTCGGGGGGGGCTAAGCATGTCGTTATCTGCAATGATCATCTCATCGGAAAAATTGACCGCGAAGATTTTGAAGAAATTCTCCAGTCCAATGGCGGATCCGTCAACGTCGGCAAGCTTTTTCGGGGCACTATTGGTGAGGGCAATTCAGATATATGGCTGACCTTGCAGTCAAAGGATACTTTTGAAAAGTTTTATGACTCCGAAGATCTTCAAGAGTGGCAGGATGTGTTGGGGGGTGCCCCGCAGACATTGATTGAAGTTGATCTGGATCATACTGAACACGCCAAGGTAATGTATGTGAAGGTCTTTTTGAGTTTTGCAAACAGATGGCCTTGTGTTTTACATGACGTGGACGATGCCATATTTGTCTTTAGTTCATCACGAGAAACGTAGCGTGCGTTTGCCGGATATCTACACCTACAAACTGATTGATGCCGATACGGTGCGTTACACCAATGTGGCCGCAGACCCTTCCGGCGATTGTCATGAAGAGTATGACTTCACGGAGCGCCGCATTCGCGGTTAAGCCCAGTTACGGGATGCGAAAAGGGACGAATTCACGCTGATGAATTCGTCCCTTTTTGTAGTTCGCGCGAGCAGGTTTTATGTCACGCAGGCCGATCAGCGAAACGCCGGCACCACATGCTTGATGAACAGTTCCAGCGACTTCTTCTTCTCCGCATGCGGCAAGCTGTTATCACACCAGAAGCTGAACTCATCCACCCCCAGTTCCTGGTAGTACTTGATGCGCGGAATGATCTCTTCCGGCGTACCAATCATCGCCGTCTTGTGCAGGCTCTCCAGCTCAAACTCCGGACGTCCGGCAAACTTCTCTTCCGGGCTCGGTTCGAGGAAGCCATTCACTGGGGTTTGTTTGTTGCCGAACCACGCATCGAAGGTGCGATAGAACCGCGAAATCGCTTTGGCGCCGACTTGCCAGCCGTCCGGATCGTCTGTGGTGTGGACGTGGGTGTGGCGCAGCACCATCAACTGTGGGCGTGGCACGTCGGGGTTGTTGTCGAGTGCGGTCTGGAATTTGTTTTTCAGGTCGAGGACTTCTTCGTCGCCCTTCATCAATGGCGTGACCATCACGTTGCAGCCGTTGGCCACGGCGAAGTTGTGCGAGTCGGGGTCGCGGGCGGCGATCCACATCGGCGGGTTTGGCTTCTGAATCGGTTTCGGCACGCTGGTCGACGTCGGGAATTCCCAGATGTCGCCGTCATGGGCGTAGTCGCCTTGCCACAGGGCGCGCACCACTGGGACCATTTCGCGCAAGGCCTGGCCGCCGCTTGAAGCGGGCATGCCGCCAGCCATGCGATCGAATTCAACTTGATAGGCACCGCGAGCCAGGCCGACTTCCATGCGTCCGTTGCTGATGACGTCGAGCAGCGCGCATTCCCCGGCGACCCGCAACGGGTGCCAGAACGGCGCGATGATGGTGCCGGCGCCGAGGTGGATGGTGGTGGTTTTTGCCGCGAGGTAGGCCAGCAGCGGCATCGGGCTCGGCGAGATGGTGTATTCCATGGCGTGGTGTTCGCCGATCCACACGGTGCTGAAACCACCGGCCTCGGCCATCAGGGTCAGCTCGGTCAGGTCTTCGAACAGTTGGCGGTGGCTGACGCTTTCGTCCCAGCGTTCCATGTGTACGAACAGGGAAAATTTCATGACGCTACCTCGGATCTTTTGTTGTTGGCCGGTCGCTTGCGGGCCTGTCTAACTGGCGTGAGCGTGGAACGCTCGCGAGTCTTATCACCATTCAAGCACGCCTTCGAGGACGGCTGGTCGGTTGATTGAATATTGGTATACCATAATACGGAATATCCGCAAAATATTTCTGACCGACACTTCGAACAAGGAAGGCGCTGTAGATGAACATAAAACAAAAATTGACCTTGGCATTCGCGGTGATCGCCAGCGTGCCGGTGTTGCTGGTGGCTGTGTTGATCATCCTCAACGTCCGGGATGGGGCGCGTGACAGTTTTATCGACAGCACCGGGCGCGAGGTGCGCCAGGTCGAGAACGCGATGCAGTTGTTCTTTGAGGGCATCAGCCAGAACGTCGCGTATCTGGCGGAACACCCGCAGTTGCAAGGCATCGACGGTAACCTGAAACGTTATCTGGCAAGTGATGCGGCGCAAGTCGCGATGGGCGCGCAGGATCAGCAGATATTCCAGTTGTTCGCCGGGCTCGCCAAGGCGCATCCGGCTTACGCGTATCTGTCGTTGGGGACGGAGCAGGGCGGTTATGTGTTCTGGCCGGGCGATCCGAAACTCGCGAGTTACGATCCGCGTACCCGTCCCTGGTACAAAACGGCGATGGCCAATCCCGGCAAAACCCTGCGCACCGATGCTTATTACTGGGCGGCAGATGACGTGGTGCTGGTGAGTACCGTGCGCAGCTTCAACAATCAGTTGGGCAGCAATGCCGGGGTGGTGAACATTGATGTGTCGCTCAAGCAATTGACCGATCTGGTCAAGCAGATTCGCCTCGGCGACAGCGGTTATCTGCTGCTGATGGAGGCCAACAACACGGTGCTGGTTGACCCGAGCGATCCAGCGCACAACTTCAAAAAACTCACCGATCTGGGTGACGGTTATCAGCAACTGGCGGCGGCCGGTAAAGGTCTGGTGGAGGTTGAGTTGGCGGGCGAGCGCTACATGGCGTTTGTCTGGCCGTCCGAGAAGCTGGGCTGGCGCTTTGTCGGGGTGGTCAAGGCCAGTGAAGTGATGGCCGGGGCTACGCGACTGACGTGGATTATTGCTGCCATTGCGCTGGTTTGTGCACTGCTGTTTGCGACGGTCGGAGCGTGGTTTGCCGGGTTGATGGTCAAGCCGATTCGTGGGGTGGCCAGTGGTCTGGAAGGCATTGCGCAGGGCGAGGGTGATCTGACGGCGCGACTGGATGTGCGGGGGCAGGACGAAACGGCGCAACTGGCGGGCTGGTTCAACCAGTTTCTGGAAGCGATTCGCACGCTGATCCAGCGCATCGGTCAGGCGGCGGGGCAGATTCACAGCAGTTCCGGCAGCGCCACCGAAGTTTCGGCGGAAATGGCCGAAGTCGCTTCACGCCAGCGCGAGGCGGTGGACATGGTGTCGACGGCGTTCCATGAAATGGTCGCCACTTCCAATGAAGTTGCACGTTCATGCAGCCAAGCGGCGGACTCTGCGGACAATGGCCAGCGTCAGGCTCACACCGGGCAGCAGCAGATCGATGCGGCGGTGAACAACGTCGGGCGGTTGAGTCAGGAGATTGGCCACAGTGCCGAGTCGATGCAGCAACTGGAGCAGGACAGCAACGACATTCAGTCGATTCTCGGCACCATCCGTTCGATTGCCGAGCAGACCAATCTGCTGGCGCTCAACGCTGCGATTGAGGCCGCGCGGGCCGGTGAGCAGGGACGTGGTTTTGCTGTGGTTGCGGACGAGGTGCGAGCGCTGGCCAAGCGCACGGCGGACTCCACCGGCGAGATTGACGCCTTGCTCGGCAACCTGGCGCGGCGCACGCATCAGATGGGCAAGCAGATGCATGCGAGTCTTGAGGTGTCGCAGGAGACCGTGGTGTCGATCAACGAAGCGCGGGCGAGTTTTGGCTTGATTCGTGAATCAGTGGACGTGATCCGCGACATGAACACGCAAATCGCCACAGCGGCGGAGGAGCAGCATCAGGTGGCCGAGGATATCAATCGGCATATCAGCCAGATTCATGGGGACGCGCAGTTGGTGGCAAGTCTGGCGGATTCGACACGCCAGGATGCGCAGAATCTGACGGCGTTGTCGCAGACGTTGAATCAGTTGGTGAGTCGGTTCAGGACGTAAACCTGACTAGTCCAGACACCACAAAAAATTGTGGGAGCTGGCTTGCCAGCGATGAGGTCAGCACAGTCAACATTGATATTGACTGATCTGACGCTATCGCTGGCAAGCCAGCTCCCACAGGATTATGTGTTGAAGATGAGTCAGGCGAAAACGGGCAGGGCACCCATCTTGCCGTGGCAATACACCAGCGGCCCGGCGTTCTGCTCGGGCACGATCAGATTCTTCACCGCGCCGACCATGATCGCGTGGTCGCCACCTTCATATTCGCGCCACAACTCGCACTCGATGACTGCCGTCGCGTTGGCCAGAATCGGGTTGCCCAGTTCGCTCAATGTCCACTCGATGCCTTGCGCCTTGTCCTTGCCTTTACGGGCGAAGGCGTAGGCCTCGCTTTGCTGGCCGCCGGACAGGAAGTGGATCGCAAAGCGCTTGTTCTTGATCAGCACCGGGTAGGAATCAGAGCTGTAGTTGGGGCAAAAAAGCACCAGCGCGGGGTCCATCGACAGCGAACTGAACGCGCTGGCGGTCAGGCCGACGATTTGCCCGTCTTCGTCCAGGGTGGTGATGACGGTTACGCCGGACGGGAACGAGCCCATGACTTGTTTGTAGATAGCGGCATCGATCATTCGGCAGTCCTCGGGTGGTGTAACGCGATTTTTATGATTTGTTCGTCTGATGGTATACCGTAATACTTTCTTTGCAAGGCCTTTTCAGGTGAGCCGATAAACGTGATGACTTCGTCGGAAAGTCAATGTTTACGGGGCTTTCGACTGGCCAGAGGGCGTTGATATCAGCGAGGATAGCGGATCAGATAGCGCTGGAGACTACGGATCAGTCTTGTGAAAAGTTTGGAATACCATAATATGGCTCGCATCTGAGGGGCGGCCAAAGAGTCCCCCCGGTTTGGCTTCATACAAAGATAAGAACAGACAAACTCGAGTTCATACCCATGTCCCAGATGTCCCGGCAAGATCCGTTGATCGAGAATCACACGGTCGACTATGTTCCACTCGCGGAACGCCACGGGAAGGCCCGCGACCTTTTCACCCTTTGGTTCAGCACCAACATTGCGCCACTGCCCATCGTCACCGGCGCCATGGTGGTTCAGGTGTTCCATCTCGATCTGCTGTGGGGGCTGCTGGCGATTGCGCTGGGGCACATGATTGGCGGAATCGTGATTGCTCTGGCGTCGGCGCAAGGCCCGCGCATGGGCATTCCGCAGATGGTGCAGAGTCGTGGCCAGTTCGGCCGTTATGGCGCGCTGCTGATCGTGTTTTTTGCCGCGATCATCTACATCGGCTTCTTCATTTCCAACATCGTCCTGGCGGGTAAATCCATCGTCGGCATTGCGCCGTCGGTGCCGGCGCCGCTGAGTATTTTGATCGGCGCTCTCGGTGCCACGGCCATCGGTGTGATCGGCTACAACTTAATCCATACCCTCAACCGCATCGGCACGTGGGTGATGGGTAGCGCGTTGCTCGCCGGTTTCCTTTACATCTTCTGCCATGACCTGCCGGCTGACTTTCTGACTCGCGGCAGCTTTAACCTGTCCGGCTGGCTGGCGACGGTATCGTTGGGGATCATCTGGCAGATCAGCTTCTCGCCCTACGTCTCGGACTATTCGCGTTATCTGCCGGCAGACATCGGCATCGCCAAACCGTTTTTCGCCACCTATCTGGGTGCGACGCTGGGCACGATTCTGTCGTTTTCCTTCGGCGCCGTTGCGGTGCTGGCGACGCCGGAAGGCACTGACGCAATGGAGGCGGTCAAGCAGTCCACCGGATGGCTGGGGCCGATTCTGATGGTGCTGTTTCTGCTCAATATCATCAGCCACAACGCGCTGAATCTGTACGGTGCGGTGCTGTCGATCATCACCTCGATTCAGACCTTCGCCAGTCAGTGGACGCCGAGTATCAAGGTGCGGGTGATGTTGTCGAGCGTGGTGTTGGCGGGTTGCTGCGTGGTGGCGCTGGGCGCGTCGGCGGACTTCATCTCCGAGTTCATTGGCTTGATTCTGGCGTTGTTGCTGGTGCTGGTGCCGTGGGCGTCGATCAACCTGATCGATTTCTACCTGATCAAACGCGGCGCGTATGACATCACTTCGATCTTCCGTGCCGATGGCGGCATTTACGGGCGCTTCAACCTGCACGCGATCATCGCCTACTTCATCGGCATCATTGTGCAGTTGCCGTTCGCCAATACTTCGCTGTACGTCGGCCCTTACGCCAATCTGGTGGATGGCGCGGACCTGTCGTGGCTGGTCGGGCTGATTGTGACCTGCCCGTTGTATTACTGCCTGGCGACCCGTGGCCAGACGCAGCAGAGCAGGGCGGCGAAACTCGGCTACACCGACTGAAACTCCTCTCCCGGTCAGGAGGGGGATTTTTCTCCTCCTGACAATTGGCCATATCGATCCCCTTTTGGCCAACCTCCCACTGTGATCTCACAGCGCTGTCAGCAAGAATCAAACTGTCGAAGAACAATCAGATCTTTGCTGCGCCTTACCCTGGCTGTTTTACAGCCGCTGCCGTGTACAGAACAAAAACCATCGAACTACGCCGCAATCGGGGAAACAAACCATGGTCACGATGAAACGCATTCTGGGCGCCACTGTGTGTGGGCTGACGCTGCTGGCCAGCGCCGTGCACGCCGAACAGCGCGAACTGCGGGTGTACAACTGGGCGGATTACATCCTGCCTTCGGTGCCCAAGGATTTCGCTGCGAAAAGCGGCATCAAAGTGACCTGGGACACCTTCGACACCAACGAATCGCTGGAAGCCAAACTGCTCACCGGTAACTCCGGGTATGACCTGGTCGTGCCGTCGAACCAGTTCATCGATACGCAGATCAAGGCCGGCGTGTTCCAGAAACTCGACAAGTCCAAACTGCCGAACTGGAGCCACCAGGACCCGGCGCTGCTCAAGCTGCTGGATGCCAACGACCCGGGCAACCAGTACGGCGTGCCTTATATGTATGGCACAGTGCTGATCGGTTTCAACCCGGCGAAGGTCAAGGCTGCACTGGGCGACAACGCGCCGGTGGACAGCTGGGATCTGGTGTTCAAACCCGAGAACATGGAAAAACTCAAATCTTGCGGCGTAGCGATGCTCGATTCGCCGTCGGAAATTCTGCCGCTGGCCCTGCATTATCTGGGGCTCGATCCGAACAGCCAGAACCCCGCCGACTATGAGAAAGCCAAAGAGCTGATGCTGAAGATTCGCCCGTATGTCACCTACTTCAACTCGGCCAAGTACATGACCGACATCGCCAGCGGCAATATCTGCGTGGCCATCGGTTACTCCGGCAGCTTCTATCAGTTCGGCAATCGCGCCAAAGAGGCGGGCAATGGCGTGGTGGTGGACTGGCGTCTGCCGAAGGAAGGTGCGCCGATCTGGTTTGATACTTTCGCCATTCCGAAGAGCGCGAAGAACGTCGAAGAGGCGCACGAATTCCTCAATACCTTGCTCGATCCGAAAGTCATCGCGCCGATTAGCGACTTCCTCGGTTATCCGAACGTGAACAAGGATTCGATGCCGCTGGTCAACAAGGAGATTACCGGTAACCCGAACCTGACACCGACCAGCGAAGCGCTGAAAACCCTGTACGTGGTTCAGCCATTGCCGCAAAAACTGGAGCGCGTACGCACCCGGGTCTGGACCAGCATCAAATCCGATAAATAGGATTCACACGATCCAAATGTAGGAGCGAGCCTGCTCGCGATAGCGTCAAGTCGGCCACCATCAAAGGTGAATGACACAGCGCAATCGCGAGCAGGCTCACTCCTACAGGTTTTGTGTTGTGATCAAAGCATTCAGCGTTGCCACGGACATTGTAGGAGCGAGCCTGCTCGCGATAGCGTCAAGTCGGCCACCATCAAAGTTGAATGACACAGCGCAATCGCGAGCAGGCTCACTCCTACAGGTTTTGTGTTGTGATCAAAGCATTCAGCGTTGCCACGGACATTGTAGGAGCGAGG
>NZ_JBIUXX010000011.1:0-107519 GCF_044744235.1 Pseudomonas sp. NPDC087346 | reverse complement strand
CCACGGACATTGTAGGAGCGAGCCTGCTCGCGATAGCGTCAAGTCGGCCACCATCAAAGTTGAATGACACAGCGCAATCGCGAGCAGGCTCACTCCCACAGGTTTTGTGTTGTGATCAAAGCATTCAGTGTCGCCACGGACATTGTGGGAGTGAGCCTGCTCGCGATAGCGTCAAGTCAGCCAACGTCAAAGTTGAATGACACGGCGCAATCGCGAGCAGGCTCACTCCTACAGGTTTTGTGTTGTGATCAAAGCATTCAGCGTTGCCACGGACATTGTGGGAGCGAGCCTGCTCGCGATTGCGTCAAACCAGCCAACATCAAAGTTGAATGACACAGCGCATCGCGAGCAGGCTCGCTCCTACAGGTTTTGTGTTGTGATCAAAGCATTCAGTGTTGCCACGGACATGGTGGGAGCGAGCCTGCTCGCGATAGCGTCAAGTCAGCCAACATCAAAGTTGAATGACACAGCGCAATCGCGAGCAGGCTCACTCCTACTGGTTTGTGTTGTGATCAAAGCATTCAGCGTTGCCACGGACATTGTAGGAGCGAGCCTGCTCGCGATAGCGTCAAGTCAGCCAACATCAAAGTTGAATGACACAGCGCAATCGCGAGCAGGCTCACTCCCACAGGTTTTGTGTTGTGATCAAAGCATTCAGTGTTGCCACGGACATTGTGGGAGCGAGCCTGCTCGCGATAGCGTCAAGTCAGCCACCATCAAAGGTGAATGACACAGCGCAATCGCGAGCAAGCTCGCTCCCACAGGTGTTGTGTTGTGATCAAAGCATTCAGTGTTGCCACGGACATTGTGGGAGCGAGCTTGCTCGCGAAGGCGTCGTGTCAGTCGAAGCATTAATAGACTGACAGATTGCCTTCGCGAGCAAGCTCACTCCCACAGGTTTGTGTTGTGTCATTGAGTGCTTTCGATTTTATTCTTGCTCATGATCAAGCTCAGCAGCACCGAGCCGAGAATCACCGCACCCACCACCGCCAGCGACCACTCCACCGGCATGTGAATCCACGGCATCAGCACCATCTTGCCGCCAATGAACACCAACACAATCGCCAGCCCGTACTTGAGCAGATGAAAGCGGTCCGCCATGTCCGCCAGCAGGAAGTAAAGCGCCCGCAACCCCATGATCGCGAAGATGTTCGAAGTGAACACAATGAACGGGTCAGTGGTGACGGCGAAGATCGCCGGGATGCTGTCCACGGCAAACATCAGGTCGCTGGCCTCGATCAGTACCAGCACCAGAAACATCGGCGTGGCCCAACGCACACCGTTCTGCAGCACGAAAAAGCGCTCGCCATGAAAGCCATTGGTGATGCGCAAATGCGAGCGCACCCAGCGCAGCAGTCGGTTGTTATCCAGATCAGGTTGTTGCTCGGCAAACATCAGCATCTTGATCCCGGTGATGATCAGGAACACCCCGAAGGCATACAGCAACCACTCGAACTGCGTCACCAGCCAGACTCCGGCAAAGATCATCGCCGCGCGCATCACAATCGCCCCGAGCACCCCATAAAGCAGCACCCGACGCTGCAACTCCGGTGGCACCGCGAAGTAGCCGAAAATCATCACGAACACGAACATGTTGTCGATCGACAGCGACTGTTCGATCAGATAACCGGTGAGAAACTCCAGGGTTTTGCGCTGGGCGATTTCAGGCCCGAACGCGCCGTTCAGATACCACCACAACAGCCCGGCGAAGGCCAAGGCCAACAAACACCAGGCCACCACCCAGCACGAAGCCTCACGCACCGAAACCCGATGCGCCTTGCGCCCGCCGAAGACAAACAGATCCACCGCCAGCATGGCGAGGACAAAGACAATGAAGGCGGTCCACATCCAGGGCTCGCCAATGTTGAGATGCTGCATGCCGTTCTCCCTGACTGAACATGAAGAGGGTTGGATGCGGTCATGCTAGCGGGAGGATTGCGCAGAAGAAAAATCGGTTATTTCTGAGGGATAGTTCGGGAAAAACGAAGTGTTGGCGTGTAGGCGCACTTCACGGCCAATGCAAACGGGGCCATGACGGCCCCGATTTATTTCAATGCACTTACTTCAACGACGGCGTACGCGGCGGCACCAGACGTTTCGAACCAGTCGCTTCAAACGCCGAAGCCAGTCGCAGCAACGTCGAATCGTCATAGGCACGACCGGCAAACGTCAGGCCGACCGGCATGCCGATGTCGGCCATGATGCCCATCGGCACGGTCACGGTGGGTACGCCGAGGTGGCGGATGGCGAGGTTACCGTTGGCGACCCAGATGCCGTTGCTCCAGGCGATGTCGGCTGAAGCCGGGTTGACGTCGCAGTCTGCCGGGCCGACGTCGGCATTGGTCGGGAACAGCACCGCGTCGAGTTTCAGTTCATCCATCCAGTCTTCGAGGTCGAGCTTGCGGGTTTGCTCCAGACCGCGCAGGCCGTCGGGCAGCGTCGGGATCTGATCCCACGGCGTGATGCCGCGCTCGGCCATGCGCACGTATTCGTCCATGCCGGCAGCGAGATCGCCTTCACGGTTGGGCAGGGTACCCGGATCGTGCGGGAAGATTTTCGGCCCGTCGACATCCGCCAGACGATTGAGCTTTGGATCGCCATTGGCGCGCAGGAAATCATCAAAAGCCCAGGCCGACAGGTCCCACAATTCGTGGTGCATGAATTCTTTGGAGACGATACCTCGATTGAACACGGTCGGTGCGCCGGGGCGGTCGCCTTCGCAGTTGGACACCAGAGGGAAATCGACTTCGATGACTTCGGCGCCAGCGGCTTCGAGGGCTTTGCGGGCTTCTTCCCAGAGTGCGATCACCGATGGACGGGTGTTGATGCGCTGACCGGTGGGGCCGCCGATGCCGGGTTCTTCGCTGGTACCGGCGTCGGGGTCGGCATTGATGTACATCTTCGGCACGCCCAGACGTTTGCCGGCGAGCGCATCGGGCTGCACTGCCAGTTCGGCGTAGGAGGCCGGGCGCACGGACGCGACGCTCGGGATCGGCACCCATGGCTGCAAGCGCCACAGATCACCACGGGTGTCGGTGTCTTCGGCAACCACCACGTCCAGTACTTCGAGCAGGTCAGCCATGGTTCTGGCGTACGGCACAACCACGTCCATGGTCGGCGTCAGCGGCCAGTTGCCACGCACCGAAATCACCCCGCGTGACGGAGTGTAGGCGCACAAACCGTTGTTCGACGCCGGGCCGCGACCGCTCGACCAGGTTTCTTCCGCCAGACCGAACGCCGAGAAACTCGCTGCAGTGGCAGTGCCAGCACCGTTCGACGAGCCGGAAGCGAACGGCGCGGTCAGGTAGTCGGCGTTGTAAGGGCTTTCGGCGCGACCATAGACCCCGCGCTGCATGCCGCCATTGGCCATCGGCGGCATGTTGGTCTTGCCCAGGCATATCGCCCCGGCAGCGCGCAGACGTTCAATGGTGAAGGCATCGCGATAGGCAACCAGATCGGCAAACGCCGGGCTGCCGGACGCAGCGGTCAGCCCTTTGACCAGATAACTGTCCTTGGCGGTGTAAGGAATGCCGTCCAGCGGACCGAGTGTTTCGCCTTTGGCGCGGCGGGCATCCGAAGCTTCGGCTTCTTTCAATGCCTGCGGATTGCGCACGACCACCGCGTTCAGCGCGGTGTCAGTGTTCGGGCCATCGTAGGCGTCGATCCGCGCCAGATAGGCCTGAACCAGTTCAACCGCCGTGGTCTGACCGGATTCCAGCGCCGAGCGCAATTGGGCAATAGAAACTTCAGTGACGTCGATCATGCGATTACCGCCGAAAAAAGGTTGTTCATGATTGTTAGGTGTCTAGCGCGTCAAAAATTCTTGATGGATGAAACTCTACCCTGAAGTTTGGGCAAATGCTCGCGCTAACTCGATAATTATCGGTGTTATTCAGCGGAAAAACTCTCCGGGGGTCTCACCGAACTGCTGGCGGAACGCCGCGATAAACGCTGAAGTTGAATCGTACCCGCAAGCCAAAGCCACGTCGGTGACGCGTTCGCCCTGTTCCAGCGGAGTCAGCGCACCGAGCAACCGCAGGCGTTGGCGCCAGGCGCGAAAGGTCAGCCCGGTGTCGCGCAGGAACAGCCGGCTCAGGGTTTTCTCGGTCACGCCGAACTTGTCACTCCAGTGGCTGAGTGTGGTTTGTTGCTCTGGATGCTGCTCCAGACTCAGATAAATCTGCCGCAGGCGCGGGTCTTGGGGCAGCGGCAGCATCAGGTCGATCTGCGGTGCGTCGGCCAGTTGATCGAGGATCACCTGAGCCAATCGGCCATGCGCGCCATTCTGATCATACTCGACAGGTATCTGACTAAAGGCACGAATCAGCTCACGCAGCAAATCACTGACACCGAGCACATGACAGCGCTCGATCGCCCAGGGCGCCACACTGCAATCGATGTACAGGCTGCGCATTTCGGTGTGCGGCGCACTGAATACCCGATGCGGCATGCCCGCCGGAATCCACACTGCGCGCTCCGGCGGCGCAACGAAACGACCGGCGCCGGTTTGCACTTCAAGTACGCCCTGAATCGCGTACGACAATTGCACCCACGGGTGACTGTGGCGCCGGGTCAATGCGCGATTGGGCAATGATTCGGTGCGTCCGTACAGCGGTCGCGGCAGGCTGGGAAGCCCGGGAATGCTGCGCCGGAAGCTTTTTTCATGTCCTTTAGGCGGCATCTGCTGGCTCATCGGCGTTAGTCGGTAATTGCCGACCACGTTAGAGTCGCAATCACGTACTGGCAACCCCCGGATGACCAACCCCATGCCCCGCCCAAGATTCTTGCCCGACAACTTCACCCTGACCTTGATCGGCGTCGTGCTGCTCGCCAGTTTCCTGCCCGCCAGCGGTCAGGTTGCGGTGGGCTTCGGCTGGCTGACCAACATCGCCATCGCGCTGCTGTTTTTCCTGCACGGCGCCAAGCTCTCGCGTGAATCGATCATTGCCGGCGCCGGTCATTGGCGTCTGCATCTGTTGGTGTTCGGCCTGACCTTTGTCCTGTTCCCGCTATTGGGTCTGGCGCTGAAACCGCTGCTGTCGCCGCTGATCGGCGACAACCTGTACATGGGCATGCTTTATCTGTGTGCGCTGCCTGCCACCGTGCAGTCGGCGATTGCCTTCACTTCGCTGGCCCGGGGCAACGTTCCGGCGGCAATTTGCAGCGCGGCGGCGTCCAGCCTGTTCGGGATTTTTCTCACGCCGTTGCTGGTGACGTTGTTGCTGAACGTGCATGGCGACGGTGCCTCGACGCTTGATGCGATTCTGAAAATCAGTGTGCAACTGCTGCTGCCGTTCGTTGCCGGGCAGATCGCTCGTCGCTGGATCGGCGCATGGGTCGGGCGCAACAAGAACTGGCTGAAGTTCGTCGATCAGGGGTCGATTCTGCTGGTGGTCTACGGCGCATTCAGCGAGGCGGTCAACGAAGGGATCTGGCATCAGATTCCGGTTATCGATCTGCTGGGGCTGGTGGTGGTCTGCTGCATTCTGCTGGCGCTGGTGCTGTTCGCCTCGACGCTGCTGGGCAAGGCCTTCGGTTTCAGCCAGGAAGACCGCATCACCATTCTGTTCTGCGGTTCGAAGAAAAGCCTCGCTACCGGCGTGCCGATGGCCCAGGTGTTGTTTGCCGGCAGCACCATCGGCGTGCTGATTCTGCCGCTGATGCTGTTCCATCAGATTCAGCTGATGGTCTGTGCGGTGTTGGCGCAGCGCTATGCGAAACGTCCGGAATCGGTGCCGGAGTTGATGGCGCAGGTCGATCCTTGAATTTCAGGTGACGAACGGCTGCTAATGTTGGCTTAATGCCGTTCCGTTGTTATCGGCGGCCCGTTAGCAGTCTTTTTCACGACTACACTCCAGCCCATGAAACGCTATTTGCGGTTTTTCCTCATCTTCGTGATCAGCCTGGCGCTTCCCCTCAGCGGGATGGCGGGCGTCGAGGCGCAACCGTGTCCGATGCAAACCATGGGCATGGCGATGATGGATGGCATGGGCGCCGACTGCTGCAACGACATGGCGAGCTCCAGCAAAAATGGCACTGCCGATCACGGCAAACCCTGCAAGCCTGGCCAGGAGTGCAAAAGCGGTGGGCTGCTGCAAGTTTCTATGGTCAAACCGCCGGTAAATCTGTTCAGCCCCGTTGTACGTTCAATCTCCAGCGACTTCCTTCCTGTACCGGCGCCGTCCGGGCCGTGGCGCCCCCCGCGCGTCTGATTCCTGTTTCCCGATAAGCCTCATTCCGCCTCAGCGGGATGTCTTGCTGCGTGTCTGCCCGTTGGCTCGCGCAGTGGATGATCACAGGAATCGAACACATGAATTTCAAGTGCTATTGCACGGGCTGGCCGCTATGGGTCGGCCTGACGGCAAGCGTACTGGCGTTGCCGAGCCTCGCTGCACCGTTGACCCTCGACGAAGCCCTGCGACTGGCCGAAACCCGAGCGCCGTCGCTGGCCGCGCAGGATGCCGGCATTCAGGCGGCCTCCAGCGCGGCCATTCCCGCCGGGGAATTGCCTGACCCGAAGTTGTTGCTGGGTTTGCAGAACTATCCGATTGGTGGCCCGGATCGCTGGAGCGTCGATCAGGATTTCATGACCATGCAAATGGTCGGCATCCGCCAGGAAATGCCCAATAGCGACAAGCGCAAGGCGCGGGTTGACGTGGCTGCAGCCGGGGTTGATCGCGCTGTGGCGGAGCGTCAGGTGGAGCGCCTAAAAGTGCGTTTGGCTACCGCGCTGGCGTGGATCAGCCGTTATTCAGTGGAGCGTAAAAATGCGCTGTTTCAGGACTTCTATCAGGAGAATCGCCTGCTGAGCGATGTCGTCCGCGCGCAAATTGCCGGTGGCCGTGCGCAACCGGCTGATGCCGTGACACCCAAACAAGAGGCGGCGCAACTGGCCGAACAGCAGGATGAACTGCTGAGTCAGCAAGCCTCGACCCAAGCAGCCCTCAAACGCTGGATCGGCGCGGCTGCCGCAGATAAACCGGTCGGAAAGCTGCCCGACTGGCCGGTCACACCTGCGGATTATTCCCGTCATTTGCAACACCATCCCGAGCTGGCAGCCTTCGAACCGATGACCCGCGAAGCGCAAGCCAAAGTGCGTGAAGCCGAGGCGCAGAAGCGTTCCGACTGGAGCTGGGAACTTGACTATCAGCGCCGAGGCCGCGAGTTCGGCGACATGGTCAGCGTGCAGTTTTCCTGGGATCTGCCGCTGTTTCCCGAGACCCGACAGAACCCGGTGATAGCCGCCCGATACGCGCAACTCAACCAACTGGAGGCGCAGCGCGAAACGCTGTCACGTGAACACACCGAGCAACTGGAGGATCAACTGGCTGACTACCAGCGGCTTGATCGCTCGGTGCAGCGCAATCAGCAAACTCTGGTGCCACTGGCCAAGGAAAAAGTTGAGCTAAGCCTCGCCAGTTATCGCGCTGGCAAAGGCGATTTGAATGCTGTGGTCACCGCTCGACGCGAGCTGATCGAATCCCGCCTCAAACAGATCGATGTTGAAGAACAACGCGCGCTGACCAGTGCCCGTCTGCATTTCACCTATGGCGAGGTCGCACAATGAACGGCGCAATATTCAAAGGCGCGGCATTGACCGCGCTCTCGCTGGCCTTGGGCGCTGCCGGTGGTTACTGGCTGGCGCGACCGGCAATCAACACGATGCCGAATTCCATGCAGGAGCAGGGCGCCAAGGCCCCAAGCGAACGCGAGGCGCTGTACTGGTACGACCCGATGTTCCCGCAGCAGAAGTTCGACAAACCCGGAAAATCGCCCTTTATGGACATGCAACTGGTGCCGCGTTACGCCGATGGCCAGGCGAGCGGGGCGGCCATCAAGATTGATCCGGCACTCACGCAAAACCTCGGCATGCGCTTGTCGCCGGTCAGTCGTGGGCTGTCGGTGACGAGTCTGGATGCGGTGGGTGTGCTGGCTTTCAACGAGCGGGATCTGGCGGTTGTTCAGGCGCGTACGGCGGGATTCGTCGAACGGGTTTACGACCACGCGCCGGGGGATGTGCTCAAAGCCAACGCGCCGTTGGTGGATATTCTGGTACCAGAATGGTCGGCGGTTCAGGAAGAGTTTCTCGCCCTCAAACAGCATGGCGAAACGGGTTTGCTGGCGGCTGCACGTCAACGGCTGCAACTTGCCGGAATGCCTGCGGCGCTGATCGCCAAGGTTGAACGCAGCGGCAAAGTGCAATCGAACTTTACGGTCGTCACACCCATCGGTGGCGCTCTGTTGGAACTGGATGTGCGCGAAGGCATGACGCTGGCTGCCGGGCAAACACTGGCGCGGGTCAATGGCTTGAGCCGTGTCTGGCTCGATGTCGCGGTGCCAGAGGCGCAGGCCGGATCAATCGCACCGGGGCAAAAGGTGCAGGCGCGTTTTACCGCGCTACCGGGTGCGGTGATCCACGGCACGGTCAGCGCGATTCTGCCGCAAACCCGCGCAGACACTCGCACGTTCCAGGTACGCATCGAGCTGCCCAATCCGCAGGGCCAGCTCAGGCCGGGCATGAGCGCGCAGGTGAACCTTGAGCGCTCGACGCAACAGAGCGTGCTGTGGGTGCCCAGCGAAGCGGTGATTCGCACCGGTCGCCGCGCCTTGGTGATGCTCGCCGACGACGCTGGCCGTTATCGACCGGTCGAGGTGCAGACCGGATCGGACAACGACGGCAAGACCATTATTTTGCAGGGCCTGGAGGAGGGACAGCAGGTTGTCGCATCCGGGCAGTTCCTGCTCGATTCGGAGGCCAGCCTGAAAGGTCTGGTCGCCCGGCCTCTGGACAACATGAAGGATGCAGAGCCTGCGCAAAACAGCGGGGTTCAGCCATGATCGCCGCGTTGATTCGCTGGTCGGTGGGCAACCGCTTTCTGGTGCTGCTCGCCACCCTGTTTGTCACAGCGTGGGGCGTGTGGGCCGTGCAAAGCACTCCGATTGACGCGTTGCCGGATCTGTCGGATGTGCAAGTCATCATCCGCACGCCTTATGCGGGGCAGGCCCCGCAGATCGTCGAAAATCAGGTCACCTATCCACTGGCAACCACCATGCTTTCGGTACCGGGGGCGAAGACCGTTCGTGGTTATTCGTTCTTTGGCGACAGCTTTGTCTATGTGTTGTTCGAGGACGGGACGGACCTGTATTGGGCGCGCTCGCGGGTGCTGGAATACCTCAGTCAGGTGCAGAGCCGTTTGCCCGCCAATGCGCGGCCAGCGCTGGGCCCGGACGCGACCGGTGTCGGCTGGATCTATCAGTACGCACTGGTGGATCGCAGCGGCGGACATGACTTGGCGCAGTTGCGCGCCTTGCAGGACTGGTTCCTCAAGTTCGAGCTCAAGACCCTGCCCAACGTCGCCGAAGTCGCAAGTATCGGCGGCATGGTCAAGCAGTATCAGGTGCAACTCGATCCATTGAAAATGGCCAGCCTTGGCGTTACTCAGGCCGAGATCAGCAGTGCTATCGGCAAGGCCAATCAGGAAACCGGTGGCGCGGTGCTGGAAATGGCCGAAACCGAGTTCATGGTGCGGGCTTCCGGCTATTTGAAAAGCCTGGAGGACTTCCGCTCGATCCCGCTCAAACTCGCCGCTGGCGGTGTACCGGTCACGCTGGGTGATGTCGCGACGATTCAATTGGGCCCGGAAATGCGCCGGGGCATCAGCGAACTCGACGGCGAGGGTGAGGCGGTCGGCGGGGTGGTGATTCTGCGCAGCGGCAAGAATGCTCGCGAGACGATTGCCGCGGTCAAAGACAAGCTCGAACAACTGAAAACCAGCCTGCCGCCCGGGGTGGAAATCGTCACCACCTACGACCGCAGTCAACTGATCGACCGCGCTGTGACCAACCTCAGTCACAAGCTGCTCGAAGAGTTTCTGGTGGTGGCGCTGGTCTGCGCAGTGTTCCTCTGGCACCTGCGTTCGTCGCTGGTGGCGATCATCTCCTTGCCCGTCGGCATTCTGATTGCGTTCATCGTCATGCGTTATCAGGGGCTCAACGCCAACATCATGTCCCTGGGCGGCATCGCGATTGCCATCGGGGCGATGGTCGATGCGGCGGTGGTGATGATCGAGAACGCGCACAAAAGAATTGAGCAATGGCATGTGCTTCACCCGGGACAAACGTTGCAGGGTGAGCCGCACTGGAAGGTAGTCACCGAAGCGGCGGCGGAAGTCGGGCCGGCGCTGTTTTTCTGTCTGTTGATCATCACGCTGTCGTTCATTCCGGTGTTTACCTTGCAGGCGCAGGAAGGCCGATTGTTCGGGCCGCTGGCCTTCACCAAGACCTATGCCATGGCGGCGGCTGCCGGTCTGTCGGTGACGCTGATTCCGGTGTTGATGGGTTACTGGATTCGCGGGCATATCCCGAGTGAGCAACAGAATCCGCTCAATCGCTGGTTGATCCGCCTCTATCAACCGCTGCTCGATGCAGTGTTGCGACGACCGACAATCACCTTGGCCGTTGCTGCGTTGGTGTTCGTCAGTGCGTTGTGGCCGATCTCGCGTCTGGGCGGTGAGTTTCTGCCGCCACTGGACGAAGGGGATTTGCTGTACATGCCGTCGGCGCTGCCAGGACTGTCGGCGCAAAAGGCTGCGCAATTGCTGCAGCAAACTGACCGACTGATCAAAACCGTACCGGAGGTTGAGCATGTGTTCGGCAAGGCCGGACGCGCCGAAACCGCTACCGATCCGGCGCCGCTGGAGATGTTTGAAACGACCATCCGCTTCAAGCCTCACGAGCAATGGCGCCCGGGCATGACCCCGGAAAAACTGGTGCAGGAACTGGATCGGGTGGTGCAGGTGCCGGGGCTGACCAACATCTGGATTCCGCCGATCCGCAACCGCATCGACATGCTCGCCACCGGGATCAAGAGCCCGATTGGGGTGAAGGTTGCGGGAGCCAGCCTGAGCCAGATCGACGCGGTGACTCAGGCCGTCGAGCACGTCGCGAAAACCGTGCCTGGCGTCAGCTCGGCACTGGCCGAACGGCTCACTGGCGGGCGCTACATTGATGTCGATATCGACCGTAAGGCTGCTGCTCGTTATGGGCTGAATATTGCCGATGTGCAGTCCATCGTTTCCGGTGCCATCGGCGGCGAAAACGTCGGCGAAACCATCGAAGGGCTCGCACGATTCCCGATCAACCTGCGTTATCCCCGCGAGTGGCGCGACTCGGTCGGTGCGCTGGAGCAATTGCCGATCTACACGCCGCAGGGCAGCCAGATCACCTTGGGCACAGTGGCGCAGATCAGGATCAGCGAAGGCCCTCCGATGCTCAAAAGCGAGAACGCGCGGCTCTCGGGGTGGGTGTACATCGATGTGCGAGACCGCGATATCGCTTCAGTGGTGTCTGATTTGCGGCAAACGGTCAGTGAGAAGGTGAAATTGCAGCCTGGGATGAGCTTGAGTTATTCGGGGCAGTTCGAGTTTCTTGAGCGTGCGAACGCCAGGCTGAAGTGGGTAATTCCCGCGACGTTGCTGATCATTTTTGTGCTGTTGTATCTGACGTTCAGTCGACTTGATGAGGCGCTGCTGATCATGGCAACGTTGCCGTTTGCGCTGTCGGGTGGGGTCTGGTTTTTGTATCTGCTGGGCTTCAATCTGTCGGTGGCGACGGGTGTTGGCTTTATCGCGCTGGCCGGGGTCTCGGCGGAGTTCGGCGTGATCATGCTGCTGTATCTGAAAAACGCCTGGGCCGAGCGTGAGGCGTTCGGCGACCACAGTGAGCAAGGACTGACGGACGCTATTCGCGAGGGCGCAGTGCAGCGGGTTCGACCGAAAGCGATGACCGTGGCGGTGATTATCGCCGGGTTGCTGCCGATCCTGCTGGGCAGTGGCTCGGGCAGCGAAGTGATGAGCCGCATCGCCGCGCCCATGGTCGGCGGCATGGTCACCGCGCCATTGCTGTCGCTGCTGGTGATTCCTGCGGCATATCGTTTGATGCGCCGTCGGGGGTTAACGCGCTGAGATAAACATTCGCAGGCACGGCTGACGCCTACATGGCGCCCACCGCCACAGATGACATTGAAGGAACTCAATCCTGTGGCGAGGGGATTTATCCCCGTTGGGTTGCGTAGCGGCCCCAAATCCGGTGGCTGCGGGTTTTCTGATTTACCGCGTGCTCAGGGATTGCGACTGCTGCGCAGCCGAACGGGGATAAATCCCCTCACCACAAGGGTGCGGCGTTGTGGTGTCGTACAGAGTTGATCCAACAGGCAAAGCTGAATCCAAACGGTAGGAGCTGCGGCACGCTGCGATCTTGATTTTTTTAGAGGCGAGATCAAAAGATCGCAGCGTGCCGCAGCTCTTACATGGGGTTCATAGCCACAGATGAAATTGCAGGAACTCAATCCTGTGGCGAGGGGATTTATCCCCGTTGGGCTGCGAAGCGGCCCCAAATCCGGTGGCTGCGATTTTTCAGATGCACCGCGTGCTCAGGGATTGCGACTGCTGCGCAGCCGAACGGGGATAAATCCCCTCACCACAAGGGTGCGGCGTTGTGATGTCGCACAGAGTTGATCCAACAGGCAAAGCTGAATCCAAACGGTAGGAGCTGCGGCACGCTGCGATCTTTGATTTTTTAGAGGCGAGATCAAAAGATCGCAGCGTGCCGCAGCTCCTACATGGGGTTCATAGCCTCAGATGAAATTGAAGGAACTCAATCCTGTGGTGAGGGGATTTATCCCCGTTGGGCCGCGAAGCGGCCCCAAATCCGGTGGCTGCGATTTTTCAGATGCACCGCGTGCTCAGGGATTGCGACTGCTGCGCAGCCGGACGGGGATAAATCCCCTCGCCACAAGGGTGCAGTTTTGGGCTTAATCCTGGGTTACATGCTTCGGCCCGGCCAAGGCCCAGGCGATCAGGCCGAGCAGTGGCACAAACACGATGGCGACGATCCACACACCTTTGGTGCTGCCTTTGCCGGCGCTTTTGCGCACCCGGTTGATGGCCCACAATTCGATGATCACGAGAACGGTCGCGAGTACGACCCACATTGTTTCGATTTGCATAGGCTACCTCCTGATGGTCTATCAGTTAGGTCAGCATCGAAGCTCAAGGGTTCATTTTGATATTCGAAGGTCAACGTTGAATGAACGCCGAGCCTTGCCTATCGCTCTGTAAACAGCGACGAAAAACGGACGGCTCATGGGAGTCGTCCGTTTGCGTTGAAAGGGATTATTGAGGGCTGTTGAACTGGTCGGAATAGCTGCCCGTCATGAGTGCGGAGGCAACCCGGTCGGAACCGACGCCGGCCCGTGAATAGGCGAGACGGTTGGCTCCGGTTCGGTCTGCTCCGTCGGAAGCTAATGCGCCCGCGCCGACATGATCCGAACCATCGGAAGCCACGGCGCCAGCGCCAACATGATCCGCACCATCAGAAGCCACGGCACCTGCGCCAACATGATCGGCACCGTCAGAAGCCACGGTACCCGCGCCAACGTGATCCGCACCATCAGAAGCCACGGCACCTGCGCCAACATGATCCGCACCATCAGACGCCACGGCCCCAGCACCGACATGATCCGCACCATCAGAAGCCACGGCCCCAGCACCGACATGATCAGCACCATCGGAAGCCACGGCCCCAGCGCCAACATGATCCGAACCGTCCGAAGCCACAGCCCCAGCGCCAACATGATCCGCACCATCAGAAGCCACAGCCCCCGCACCCACATGATCTGCACCATCTGAAGCCACCGCTCGCGTCTCGGCTGCCCACACGGTCGGTATCATCACCGTCGTCGCGAGCGCCAGGACCACGCCTGACAAAAGCTTGTGTTTCATGATCTTCTCCATGACCCCTCGACCTTCAACGGGCGGCGCGGCGTGCGTCGCTGGTCAGGGTCAACCAGATTGGCATTTGGCACGGGCGCACGGTCGGGTGCGCGGGTGTCGACGGATTGCGTGACACGGCAAAAGCGAACTGAAAAAGTATAGATCGCCATTTCAGCGGCACGGCGGGCACCGGATCAAAGGGCATTAGGCGTTTGGATTACTTGGGAGGCATCGCTAAAAGGAATTCGGTCTAAAAACGTCAGTGCAGTGTTGGAGCGCTTTGCTAGGCTCAAAGGTGTAGGCGAAGACGCAGACTGATGCGCAAGCGGATAGCAAGGGCGCGTGGGGCGCGCTCCGAAGGGTACACGGTTAGAAAGATCTCCGCGCTGAGATCCAGCCCTTATGCCGTGTGAAGCAGCCGAGGCCGTACCTTTTTACTTTCGCCCGGTACTGTGAGAAGCCCGATAAACCTTGTAAGCCAGAGACCAGCACTGGCCGCCTACTCGAACACCAAAGCCCGCATTGTTGCGGGCTTTGTCGTTCGTGGCCGGTCAGATGGTCGCGAGGGCCCGCGCCAGATCGGCGCGCAGGTCTTCGAGGTCTTCGACACCCACCGACAGCCGCACCAGACTGTCGCTGATCCCCAGTTGCGCGCGGGTTTCTGGCGGAATGGTAGCGTGGGTCATGATCGCCGGATGCTCGATCAGGCTTTCGACGCCGCCAAGGCTTTCGGCGAGGGCGAAGATTTCGACGTTTTCCAGGAAGCGCCGGGCGCCCGCCAGATCACTGTTCAGATCAACCGAAATCATCCCGCCAAAACCGCGCATCTGCCGCTTGGCCAGCTCATGTTGCGGGTGCGACGCCAGGCCCGGGTAGTAGACGTGTTTGACCTGCGGCTGCTGCTCCAGCCACTGCGCCAGTGCCAGCGCATTGCTGCAATGACGCTCCATGCGCAGCGCCAGAGTTTTCACCCCGCGCAGGGTCAGGAACGCATCGAACGGCCCGGCAATCGCGCCAATCGCGTTTTGCAGGAAGCCGAGTTTTTCCGCCAGTTCGGCGTTCTGCCCGACCACGGCGATACCGCCGATCACGTCCGAATGCCCGTTCAGGTACTTGGTGGTCGAGTGCAGGACGATGTCGAAACCCAGCTCCAACGGACGCTGGATATAAGGGCTGGCGAAGGTGTTGTCGGCCACGGTGATGATCCCGCGAGCACGGCAGATGCGGGCGATGGCGGCGAGGTCCGACAGGCTCAGCAACGGGTTGGTCGGGGTCTCGACCATGACCATGCGCGTGTCGTCCTGCAGCGCTGCTTCAAACGCTGAAAGATCGGTCAAATCGACATAGCTGAAGCGATGCCCAGCGCTGCGTTGGCGCACCTTGTCGAACAGGCGAAAAGTGCCGCCATACAAGTCATTGCCGGAAATCACATGCGAGCCGGCATCGAGCAATTCCAGCACTGTGGAAATCGTCGCCAGCCCGGACGCAAAAGCAAAGGCTCGGGTGCCGCCCTCAAGATCCGCCACACAGCGCTCCAGCGCAAAACGCGTCGGGTTGTGCGAGCGGCCGTAGTCGAAACCCTTGTGCACGCCAGGGCTGTCTTGCAGATAGGTGGAGTTGGCGTAGATCGGTGGCATCAGCGCGCCGGTGGTCGGGTCCGGTTCCTGACCGGCATGGATCACGCGGGTGGCGAAGCCTTGGGCCGGGGCATTTTTGTCGTGCTGGCTCATGCGAGGGATCTCCGTAATTGGTTGAGCATGTCGACGCGGGTGATCAGGCCATGGAAGCCCGAAGCGTCGGCGATGATTGCCACGAGACCGCGGCTGAGTACGTTTTCCAGATCGGCAAGGGAAGCGCCGGGCGCAAGGGTTTGCAGCTTGTCGGTCATCACGCTGGCGACCGATTGGCTGAAGCGTGCAGCATCTTCGTGAACAGCCAAAAGAATGTCGGATTCGTCGATCACACCGACCAGTTGTTTGCCTTCAACCAGCACCGGAAGCTGCGAGACATCCGCCAGACGCATGCGTTGGAACGCCGTCAGCAGTGTGTCGTCAGGACCAACGCTGATCACCCGACCGTCCTCAAAACGCCGGGCGATCAGATCGCGCAGGTCGCCATATCCCTTGCGATGCAGCAGACCCTGATCGGTCATCCATTGATCGTTGTAAACCTTCGACAGATAGCGAGTGCCGGTATCGCAAACGAAGCTGACCACGCGTTTCGGCTCGGTCTGTTCGCGGCAATAACGCAGCGCGGCGGCGAGCAGGGTGCCGGTCGATGAACCGCCAAGAATGCCTTCGGCGCGCAGCAACTGACGGGCGTGGTCGAAGCTTTCTTCGTCGCTGATCGAGTAGGCGTGACGCACGCTGGAGAGGTCGGTGATCGATGGAATGAAATCCTCGCCGATACCTTCTACGGCCCATGATCCGGGCTTCGTCATATTGCCGCTGCGGCTGTACTCGGCCATCACCGAACCGACCGGATCGGCGAGGACCATTTCCAGATCCGGTTGCACGCGTTTGAAGAAACGCGTGAGACCGGTCAGCGTCCCGGCCGAACCGACGCCGACCACGATGGCGTCGAGGTCATGTTCGGTCTGCGCCCAGATCTCTGGTGCGGTGCTGCATTCGTGGGCCAGCGGGTTGGCCGGATTGTTGAACTGATCGGCGAAAAATGCGCCGGGTATATCCTTGGCCAAACGTGCGGCGACGTCCTGGTAATACTCGGGATGACCCTTGCCGACATCGGAGCGGGTGATGTGCACCTCAGCGCCCATGGCCTTCAAGTGCAGGACTTTTTCGGTGGACATTTTGTCCGGCACCACCAGCACCACGCGGTAGCCTTTGGCGCGACCGACCAGCGCCAGGCCGAGCCCGGTATTGCCGGCAGTGGCCTCGACGATAGTGCCGCCCGCTCGCAGGCGCCCATCGCGTTCGGCGGCATCGATCATCGCCAGACCAATGCGGTCCTTGATCGAACCACCGGGGTTTTGCGATTCAAGTTTGAGAAACAACGTGCAGGGGCCGGTATCGAAGCGGGTGACTTGAACCAGCGGAGTGTTGCCTATCAGCCCAAGTACCGCAGGGCGTGATTCCTTTGACATTTCTTCACCTCTTGATGGTGTTGATCGCGTTCCGTTCGCGGGGGAAAAGCTCGCCTGCAACATAGGCTCAGACATGTTCTGTCGCAACCTTTAGTCCGCCGCAAATACAGCCATTTCGATCTAACCATAGATCAAAAACAAAGCGCGTAAGGGACGGGTTTGAGCGGGTTTATATCGAGGCGTCATTGAGTATTCAAAGGGCGTCTTCATCGTCGCGAACAGCTTGATCTGCGCACGCTTTTCCTGCAGTGCAAACCGATCAATAACGCATGAATGGATTTTCGTTCGGGGACAATCAGCGATCATTTGAACATGAGTAAATCTCGCGACCATCAAGATTAAAATGAGTTTGTCTCACTCGTGTGCAAGTAACGACAATGGCCGCCATCAACAAGACTTTGGAGTTGTTTGTTATGGCACTGGCCCATTCCCTTGGATTTCCGCGCATCGGTCGCGACCGCGAACTGAAGAAAGCGCAAGAGGCGTTCTGGAAAGGAGAACTGAACGAGGCAGGCCTGCGTAAAGTCGGCAGCGAGTTGCGCAAGGCCCATTGGGATTTGCAGAAAAACGCTGGCATCGAGCTGCTGCCGGTCGGTGATTTCGCTTGGTACGACCAGGTGCTGACTCACTCGCTGATGTTCGGTGTGATCCCGGAGCGCTTCCGTCCGCATGACGGCAAAGCTTCCCTGCAAACCCTGTTCGGCATGGCGCGTGGCGTCAGCGACAGTTGCTGTGGCGGCGCGCACGCCCAGGAAATGACCAAGTGGTTCGACACCAATTATCACTACCTCGTCCCTGAGTTCAGCGCTGATCAGCAATTCCAACTCGGCTGGGAGCAACTCTTCGAAGAGGTCGAAGAGGCCCGCGCATTGGGGCACAACGTCAAGCCAGTGGTCATCGGCCCGCTGACTTACCTGTGGTTGGGCAAGGCCAAGGGCGCCGGGTTCGACAAGCTCGAACTGCTTGATCGCCTGCTGCCGCTGTACGGTGAAATCTTCCAGCGCCTCGCCGCTCAAGGCGTGGAGTGGGTGCAGATCGACGAGCCGATTCTGGTGCTCGACCTGCCGCAGGAATGGAAAAACGCCTTTGAGCGTGCCTACAACCAGATCCAGCGCGACCCGCTGAAGAAACTGGTCGCCACCTACTTCGGTGGTCTGGAAGAGAACCTTGGTCTGGCCGCGAATCTGCCGGTCGATGGCTTGCACATTGATCTGGTGCGTGCGCCGGAACAGTACCCGACCATTCTTGATCGTCTGCCGGCTTATAAAGTGCTGTCGCTGGGTGTGGTCAACGGCCGTAACGTCTGGCGTTGCGATCTGGAAAATGCCCTCGCCACTTTGCAGCATGCACATGAGCGTCTGGGTGATCGTCTGTGGGTCGCGCCGTCCTGCTCGTTGCTGCACAGCCCGGTGGATCTGGGGCGTGAAGACAAGCTCGATGCCGAGTTGAAGAGTTGGTTGGCGTTCGCCGTGCAGAAGTGCGAAGAAGTTGCCGTGCTGGCACAGGCAGTCAACCAACCTGAGGCGCCGAAAGTGCTGCGGGCACTGACTGAAAGCCGTTCGGTGCAAGCGGCTCGTGCTGCTTCGCCACGTATTCACAAACCTGTGGTGCAGGCGCGTGTTGCGGCGATCACCGCCAAGGACAGCCAGCGTCAGTCGCTGTTTGCCCAACGAATTGCCAAGCAGCGCGCCGGTCTCGATCTGCCGTTGTTCCCGACCACAACCATCGGATCGTTCCCGCAAACTGCTTCGATCCGTCTGGCGCGTCAGTCGTTCAAGCAGGGCAAGTTGAGCGAAGCGGAATACACCGAAGCGATGCATAGCGAGATCCGCCACGCGGTGGAAATCCAGGAGCGTCTTGGCCTCGATGTGCTGGTGCACGGTGAAGCCGAGCGTAACGACATGGTCGAGTACTTCGCCGAGCAACTGGACGGCTATGTGTTTACTCGTTTTGGCTGGGTGCAGAGTTACGGTTCGCGCTGCGTGAAACCGGCGGTGATCTTCGGCGACCTGAGCCGTCCGAAAGCCATGACCGTGGAGTGGATTCGCTATGCGCAAGGCCTGACCCATAAAGTCATGAAAGGCATGCTGACCGGGCCGGTGACCATGCTGATGTGGTCGTTCCCGCGTGAAGATGTTTCGCGTGAAGTGCAGGCGCGGCAACTGGCGCTGGCGATTCGCGACGAAGTGGTTGATCTGGAAGCTGCCGGGATCAAGATCGTGCAGATCGACGAAGCGGCATTCCGTGAAGGTCTGCCGTTACGTCAGGCGCAGTGGCAGCATTACCTGGACTGGGCGACTGAAGTGTTCCGGCTCTGCGCCTCGGGTGTGCGTGACGAAACCCAGATCCATACGCACATGTGCTACAGCGAATTCAACGACGTGATCGAGTCCATCGCGGCGATGGATGCGGACGTGATCACCATCGAAACCTCACGTTCGGACATGGAGTTGCTGGACGCCTTCGAAGCCTTCGCTTACCCGAACGAAATCGGCCCGGGCGTCTACGACATCCACTCGCCACGCGTGCCGGACGCCTCGGAAATGGCTAATTTGCTGCGCAAGGCTGCCAAACGAATTCCCGCCGAGCGCCTGTGGGTCAACCCGGATTGCGGCCTGAAAACCCGCGGCTGGCCGGAGACTGAAGCGGCGTTGGTGCACATGGTGACTGCGGCTCGTCAGTTGCGTAAAGAACTGGCCTGACGTATTAAAACTACATCACCAACCGGAGCACCCCACAGTGCTCCGGTTTTTTTGCATCTACACCCGATACCAAACCCCAACACAAAACCCTGTGGGAGCTGGCTTGCCAGCGATAGCGGTGGGTCAGCCAATACAGATTCAGCTTGTGCCGACGCCATCGCGAGCAGGCTCACTCCCACAGGGTTTGGCGGTGTGAACAAAGAAATCAGCTGCACCCCGGAACCCTGTGGGAGCTGGCTTGCCAGCGATAGCGGTGGGTCAGCCGGCACAGATTCAACCTGTGCCGACGCCATCGCGAGCAGGCTCACTCCTACAGGGTTTTGTGGTGTGAGCAAAGAAATCAGCTCCCACAAATTGTGCGGTGTGAACATGCACCTGAAGGTGTTGCCTTAATGTTTGGACATCAATCCATGCAGCACACCGAGCCTCAGCCCCGGCTCGGACGGCACCATCTGCGAAATCCCGAACACCTTGAACGCCGCGAGCATCAATACCAGACCACCCGGCAGGATGCTCTGGCGATGCGGTTGCAGGCCGGCGAGTTTCAGTTGCTGAACGTTATTCACTTTCAGCAGTAGCAACGACAAGCGCAACAACCCACCATAAGTAATGCCGTCCTGGCCGAAGTCGTTCAGTCGATTGGCCTTGAGCACTTTGGCGAGCATTCGCGCCGTGCCCGATGAGCCGATGGTCTGCTGCCAGCCCTGAGCACGATAGCGTCGGGCGACTTTCTCGAATTGCACAATCGCCACACGCTCGGCTTCCTGCAGCGCCGCTGCGCAAATATCGCCACCACGAAAGTAGCGGGCGCCGAGAGTGCCACTGCCGATGGCGATGCTTTCAGTCAGCAACGGTTGCGCCCCCTGACCCAGAATCAACTCGGTCGAACCGCCACCGATATCGACCACCAGCCGCATGTCCTCGGCGCTGGGAATGGTGTGAGCCACGCCGGCGTAGACCAACCGCGCCTCTTCATGTCCGGAAATGACATCGATGCTGAAGCCCAGATGACGCTCGGCACTGGCCAGAAACAGCTGCGCGTTGTCCGCCTCGCGCACTGCGCTGGTCGCCACGGCTCGCACACGTCCCGGCTCGAAACCGCGCAGCTTCTTGCCGAACCGCGCCAAGGCCTGCCAGCCGCGATCCAGTGCCAACGCATCCAGCGCGCCGCCGTCAAAGCCTTCGGCGAGACGAACCGGCTCACGCACGGTTTTCACTTCCTGAATCATGAAGCCTTTTCGGCTGCGCACCGACTGGCCGATCATCAGGCGAAACGCATTCGAACCCAGATCGATGGCGGCAAACAGCGAGGCGTCTTCTTTCATGGGAATCCTTGCGAAATCTTCCGTCGAAGGCTCAAGACGGTTTGCGAGGATTCTGCCGTTATCTTGATGACATCCTGATGACGGGGCGGGGGCGGTTCAATGAATTGTGGGCTGTCATGACACTGTCATTATCCGGCGCCAATACTGAGCCCAATACATCGCGTGTTCTCAAGTTTTTGCTGCCATATATGGCAGCTTTTTTTTGCCCGAAATTCCGTACATATCACCTGTAGGAGCTGCGGAACGCTGCGATCTTTTGATCTTCAAAGAACAGTCAAAAGATCGCAGCGTTCCGCAGCTCCTACAGGTTATCGGCGGTGTTTAGCAGCCTTGCGGGGTTTCACCACGGGCCAGGCGCGCGTTGATGTCCTCGATCACCTCCGGCAGATCGGCGATGGTATCGATCAGGTAATGCGGACGAGAAGGGGCGAACATCTTGCCGATTCGCGCCCGTTCTTCGGCGAGTCGATCCGACGGCAGCGCCTTGTACTGCTCGTAAGTCAGGCCAAGCGCATTGCCGGAGCAAGTCAGCGCCACGGTCCACATGCCCGCGCTGCGACCTTCGAGAATTCCCGGCCAGGTGTCATCGACCTTGACGCACGCCGCCACATCGTCGATGCCCAGCGCAATCACGTTGGCCAGCGCCTGCGCCGGATGAGGGCGACCATTGGGCACTTCATCGGTGGCGACGACATGGTCGGCGATGTAGCCGTTCTCCCGTGCCAGTTCGACAACCTTGGCCATCACCACTGCCGGATAACCTGAGCAGGAACCGATTTTCAGACCCTTGTCACGTAACGCTGCAATGGCTTCGAGGGCGCCGGGGATCAGTGCCGAATGCAGGGCGATTTTCTCGATTTGCAGCGGCATGAAGCGCTCGTAAATCGCTGTCACATCCTCGTCACTCGGCGAACGATCGAACGCCGCACGATAACGTTCGGCAATCTGCGGCAGGTTGCACAGCGTGCGGATGTGATCCCACTTGCCCATGCCCATCGGCCCGCGCGCTTCTTCCAGCGTGACCGCGACACCGAACTCGGCGAAGGCTTCGACAAAAATCTGCGTCGGCGCAAAGGAGCCGAAATCGACAACGGTGCCAGCCCAGTCGAGGATGGCGGCTTGCAGGTGAGTCGGTTGCTTGTACTGCATGGTCAATCTCCGTTTTCAGGTAAGCGTTGGCCGTCCCTCGGTCATGAGGTAGGGCGTTTGAACGTGGGTTTGCATCAGTTCATCGGTGGGGCCGAGTCGAACAGTTCGGCGATCACCGGGCGGTTTCTGCGGATGCCGAGGCAGCACAGGTGGTATTCGATGAAGAACGGGTGATCGACAAAAGTGATCGGTTTGGTGCCCGGGGTTTGCGCGTACTCGACGGCGGACACCAGACCGATACCGATGCCCTTGGCGATGGCATGCACAATGGCTTCGCGGCTGTTCAGCTGCATCACGCAATTAAGTTCGACGTCGAGGCGTTTGCAGGTTTCTTCCACCAGTTGTCGGGTGCGCGAACTCTGTTCACGCAGCACCCATTTTTCACTGCTGATCTGACTGACGTGGACTTGCTCGAGACTGGCCCACGGGTGGTCATCGCGTACCACGGCAATGATCGGATAGCGGTGATAGAGGTGCGTGTGAAAGCGCTGGTCGAACTCCGACAACGCGAGGATCGCCACGTCGATATCAAAATTGAACAGCCGCGCCAGGGTTTCCTTTTCCGAGGAGAACGAGGTTTCCAGTTCGATATCCGGGTGCCGCTGCATCAGCTCGTAAGTCAGGTTCATCGCAATTGGCGGCGACACCGCGCCGAGGCGCAGCATGCCGTTCTTACGCTGCTTGAAACTCTGCAGCAGTTGCACCGCTTCATCCTCCTGGCCGAAAAGCCCCTGAGTGATTGCGTATAGTTTGTGCCCGGCGGCGCTCATCTCGATGTAGCGTCCGCGCCGATGGAACAGTTCGACCGAGAAGGTTTTCTCCAGCGCGTTGACCTGCTCGCTAACGGTCGGCTGACCGACGCACAGATACTCGGCGGCGAGGGTGAAACTGCCGGTCTTGGCTACCGCATGAAACGAACGCAACCACTTGTGGTACTGGTACATGCAAGCCCCGTCAGCGTCGGATGAACATTGCCACCGCCGCGCTGCACAGGCAGGTGCTGGTGACCACAATGAAAATAAGAGACGTATTTGCGCTGGAGTCAAGCAGACGGCCGATCATAGGTTCGGCCAGACCGGCGAAAAGGTAGGACGAAAAGTTCATCACGCCAGTCGCGGTACCGGCCCGTTTGGCACCGACCAGGTCCGGGCACAGCGCCCAGAAACTCGATGCCGGGCCATAGACGAAGAAGCCGCAAAGGAACAACGCCACCAGACCGATCGAGCTGTGCGGCGGCAGGCTCCACATCCACAGGCTGGTCGCAGCGCCGAGCACCATGTAGAGCATGATCGCCAGATAACGCTTGGAGCCGAACAGCGTGTCCGATACCCAACCGTTGCTCAGCGCGCCGACCGCCATGCCGACGGGGAGGGCGACGGTGATCCATTTGGGATCGATCATGCTGTCGCCGCTTTTCCAGTTGGCGCCGAGAAAATGCACTGGCACCCAGACGATCAAGCCGTAGCGCGCGGCGTTCTGAAAGCCCAGCGACACGGCGGCGATGATCAGACGGGCGTTTTTCAGCACGGCTTTGTAGCGTTGCGCCGAGGTTTCGGCCTCGCCATAAGCGGCTTCCTGAAGTTTGTCGTCGGTATTCGCCACGCCGGTATCGGCCAGCGGTTCGAAGCCCATGTCCTGCGGCCGTTCACGGGCGACCAGATAGAAATGATCCCGCCGGCAAGCATCAGCAGCACTGGCAGGCGAAAGATCCAGCGCCATTCCAGTTGCAGCACTTCGAGTACGACGATGGAGGTGACGTACGACAGAATCGAGGCGCAACCGGCGGCGAAGGTATAGAAGCCGTAGACCTTGCCGCGCTCGCCGGCGCTCCACCAGTTGGAAATCAGCCGACTGCCCGGTGCCCAGCCCAACGCCTGGAAGTAACCGTTGACGCCCCACGGCAGAATCAGGCTGGTAAAACCGCCAGCAAAACTGGTGACCCAGTTGGCCGCACAGGACAGCACTGCACCGAGGGTCATGATGCGCCGGCCACCAAACTTGTCGGCGAGGTTGCCGTTGATCGCTTGGCCGATGGCATAGGCCCAGAGCATCGCGGCGGAGGCCCAGCCGAGAGTTTCCTTGCTCAAACCGAACTCGGCCTGAATTCCCGGAATGGCGAAACCGAAGGTCTGCCGGCCGGTGTAGAAAAACAGGTAACAGAACATCGCCGCCAGCAGCATTCGCCACTGGGCGACCCGAAACGAGGCAGTACGTACGGCGAGACCAGGCATGGTTTGGGCACGATTCATGATCTTTTCCTTATTGTTGTAGGTTCCCGCCGAATGTCGTCGGCGGGTGCACTCTTTCTCGGTGCGGCAGGAAATCACCGCAGCGTTTTACGCCGCTGGCTGTGCTTTGTCTGTTTGCGTTGGTTGGGTGGGTTCAGGCGGCTTGTGAACCGATGAAGTTCTTGCCGCGCGCGCCCTGCATGGCGAGGTGGATGATGTCTTCAGCATCCTTGGCCGACACGCCGTAGTCGGCAAACTCGGTCTTCACGCCAAGGCTGTGCAGGAACTCGCGCAATTGCTGCTGGGCCTTGGTCAGGTCTGTGCCGAAGATCCGCTGCAAGGTACGGTCGCGGGTGGCGTCATGCCCCCAGGCCAGGCCCAATACCAGCGGCAACGTGAAGGAGCAGGCAATGCCGTGGGGCAGGCCGTGGCGCAGGGTCATTTCATAAGAAATGGAATGCGCCAGCGCGGTTTTGGTATTGGAAAACGCCAGCCCGGCCTTGAGTGCCGCTAGCGCCATGCGCGTGCGCAACTCCTGGCTGGCGAGGTCTTGATGAAGTCGCGGCAGGCATTCGAGAATGTCTTCGATGGCCGAGATCGCGAAGGTGTCGGAGACCGGATTGGCGTTGACGTTCCAGATCGCTTCCAGTGCATGCGACAGCGCGTCAAGCCCGGTGGAGACGGTGACACTGGCCGGCACGGTGAGCATCAGTTGTGGATCGATGATCGCCACGCGCGGCCAGGTGCAATCCAGATGCAGCGAGTATTTCTTCTGGCTGGCGCTGTCCCAAATGGTCGCCCACGGCGTGACTTCGCTGCCGGTGCCTGCGGTGGTCGGTGCGGCGATCAGTTGTTTGCAGCGCGCCGGGGTGAACGGTTTGCCGGTGGCCAGCAGTGCGAGCAATTCGTCGAAACGAGCGGACTCGGTGCCGACAATCAACGCCTTGGCAGTGTCGATGGCGCTGCCGCCGCCGACAGCAAGCACCACGTCACAGGCGGCGGCATGCTCCCAGAAATGCTCATAAGTGCTGCGCAAGTGAGCGACATCGGGATTGGGCTGGACGTCTTCGAAAATGTAGACCAGACGTTCGCCCAGCAACGCTTGCAGGCGATCCACCAACCCCAGCCCACGGGCCTCGGGGAAGGTGACGAGCGCCACGGTTTGCTGCTCGGTAAGGCTGGCAAGTTCTTGCAGGCTGCCCCAGCCGAAACGGGTGTCGACGGGGTTCTGGAATCGGGCAGTCATGGTGGACCCTTCTTGTTGTTGTCGGTGTGGCGCCATACTCAGGCGCCGTCGACAACCGCTCAAATCGATAATTCGCAGGTTTGAATCGGCTGAGGCGATAACAAAATCCGCAGCCGTTTGACCGGTGTTGGAGCTAGTGCGCCGAACCGCTCTGGATCGCTGCCCGCAAGCGACTGGACACCGCGTCGGCGACGATCACCATGAAGGTGATGACGATGATGCAGGTGGCGGTTTCCTGATATTTGAACAGCTTGAGGCTGCTCACCAGTTCGAAACCGAGGCCGCCAGCACCAACCATTCCCAGCACCGTGGCCGAGCGCAGGTTGACTTCGAAGCGGTAAAGAATCACCGCAATCCACGCGGTGATGACTTGCGGCAGCACACCGAACACGATCACTTGCAATGGCCGCGCCCCGGTCGCCTGAAGGGCTTCAATCGGGCCTTGGTCGATCTCTTCGATGCTCTCGGCGAAGAACTTGCCGAGCATGCCCAGGCCATGCAGCGCCAGCGCCAACACGCCGGGGAAGGGGCCCAGACCTACCGCCGAAACAAAGATCAGCGCGAGGATCAGTTCATTGATGCTGCGGGTGAAGTTCAACGCCTGGCGAGTGGTGTGAAACACCCAGCGGTTGCGGCTCAGATTGCGTGCCGCGAGAAACGACAAGGGGATCGCCAGCAATACCCCGAGCAACGTGCCCCAGATGGCGATCTGCAAGGTTTCCACCGCTGGCGCCAGCAGACGCGGGAGGATGCTCAAATCCGGTGGAAAGGTGCGCGAAAGAAAGTCGCCAATCTGCGGCAGTCCCGCCGCCAGTTCGCCGAGGCTGAGTTGCGCGCCTTGTGCGCTCCAGTTCAGCATCCACAGCACGATCAGGACGATGGCGCCGCTGGTCAGCCAGCTGCGTGTGCCGCGGGGCCGGTCGCCGACCCACTGATAATTTTGCGATTGCATGCTCAGGCCCTCGAAGCGGCGCGGTAGGTCAGGGTGGGCGTCACGCTGGTTGCGGATGGCTCCGGGGACTGGCCCGGATAGATTCGGCCAAGATCCGCCTCGGTCATGCTTGAGGCTTTGCCGTCAAACACCAGACTGCCGTGGGCCAGACCGACCACGCGGTCGCCGAACTCGCGGGCGTATTCAACCTGATGCAGGTTGCACAGCACGGTGATCCCCAGTTCGCGGCTGGCATCGCGCAAATACTGCAAGACCAGCCGTGCGGTTTTCGGATCGAGGCTGGCGATCGGTTCGTCCGCCAGAATCACTTGCGGTCGTTGTGCCAGTGCGCGGGCAATGCCCACTCGTTGCTTCTGCCCGCCGGACAGTGAATCGGTGCGCTCGCCGGCCTTGTGCGCCAGTTCGACGCGCTCCAGACATTGCATGGCCAGCGCCACATCGTCACGGCGAAACAGCTGCAGAATCGAGGCGAGGGTGCCCACTGAACCGAGACGGCCGGTCAGCACATTTTTCAGCACGCTCAGGCGTGGCACAACGTTGTGATGCTGGAAGATCATCGCCACTTCACGGCGCAGAACACTGGTGTCCCGGCAGGCGAGAGCGTCGATGCCGGCCACTTTCAACGTGCCGCTATCGGCCTGGGCCAGACGATTGATGCAGCGCAGCAGCGTCGATTTACCCGCGCCGGACTGACCGAGCACCACAACGAATTCACCGGCAGCGACTTCAAGGTCAATGCCGCGCAATACCGGGTTGTCGCCGTAGTGTTTGGTCAGTTGGCGGATGCTGATCATTTCATGCTCCGCAAATCGAGATCGAGCACCTTGGCGGTCTCGCGCACCACGTCGTAAGCCGCGTCAGAGGTGGGCTGGAAACCGTCGAGCTGGCCTTGATCGCCCCACGGCACATCCTTGATCCCCGCCAGCGCGGCGGCGACTTTTTTCTTCAGTTCAGGATCGAGTGCTTTGCGCCAGACCATCGGTGATTCGGGAATCGGACGCGAACTCCAGACCACTTCGAAGTCATCCTGCTTCACCAGTCCTTTGGACACGGCGCTGGCAAAAATGCGGTCGGCCACGGCGGCGGCGTCGACCTTTTTGTTGGCTACAGCGAGGATGCTCGCGTCGTGGGAGCCGGAAAAAATCACCCGTTTGAACAATGTGTCCGGGGCAAAACCGGCCTGTTCCAGACCGGCCTTGGGGAACAGATGCCCGGACGCCGAACTTGGATCGACGAAGGCAAAGGTGTGGCCCTTGAGGTCGGCCAGGGTATGAATGCCGCTGTCCTTGCGCGCCAGGATCACGCTCTTGTAAGCGCTCTGACCGGTCTTTTTGGTGACCGCCACCGAGAATGCTTCGACGTCCGCCACCGAGGTCGCCAGAACATAAGAGAACGGCCCCAGATAGGCGACGTCGAGCTTGCCGGCGCGCAGGGCTTCGATGATGCCGTTGTAGTCGGTGGCGACAAATGGCACCACCGGCATGCCCAGTTTCTCCTGCAAATCATCCAGCACTTGTTTGCTCGACTCGATCATTGCCTGGGAGTCTTCGGAGGGAATCAGGCCAATGGTCAGTTTGTCTTTGGCCCAGACATGACTGGCGCCGAGGGCAAGCAAGGTCAGGCTGGCGGCACGCACAAACTTGTGAATTGTTTTCATGGCATTCCACGGGGTGGTTGGGAGTTGCCACAGGCTAGGTCTGTCACGTGACAGTCATTCAATCAATTCAATATGCGAAACAGCGGTTAACTATTGATGGAGTCTATGGATGTCGAGCGCCAAACTGCGTGCGTTTCTGGCGGTCGCCCGTCATGGCAGCTTCAGTGCCGGGGCACGGGCCTGCGGGCTGAGTCAGCCGACCTTGACCACTCAGGTGCAAAGCCTGGAGCGTCAGCACAATGTCGAGTTGTTCCACCGCCGAGGGCGGCGCATTGAGCTGTCGGATGTCGGGCGGCAATTGCTGCCGATTGCGCAACGCATCGCCTTGCTGGAGCTGGAGGCGCATAACCTGCTGCGTGACTCCGGGCGGCTCGACAGTGGCCAGCTCAAGCTCGGTGCGGTGGGGCCGTTTCATGTGATCGAAATGGTCGACAGCTACCTGCAACAGTATCCAAACATCGATGTGTCGATCCGGGTCGGCAACTCGGCGCAAGTGCTGTCGGATCTGGAAAACTACGTGACCGACATCGCGGTGCTCGCGGGGCGGCAGGATGATCCGGCGCTGTCTGCGGTGCGTTATGCGCGACACGCGATCATTCTGTTTGCCCACCACGAGCATCCGTTGGCCAACCGTGGCAGCGTGCGGCTGGAGGAGCTGGAAGGGCAGCGTTTGCTGCAACGCGAGCCGGGTTCGACCACGCGGCTGGTGCTGGAACAGGCGCTGAACGCCGCGCAGGTCAAACCGCGTATCGCCATGGAAATCGGCAGTCGCGAGGCGCTGCGTGAAGCGGTGGTACGCGGTTTGGGGTTGGGTGTGGTTTCCGAGGCGGAGTTCATCGCCGACCCGAAAATCCGCACCATCCGCATCGAAGGCGAGACGCTTTACACCGAGACTTATCTGTATTGCCTGGCCGAGCGTCGGTCGAGTCGACTGATCTCTTCGTTTTTCGATGCGGCGTTGGGCTGATTTGCAATTCTTCGTCAGGCTTGGCTAATATACGAACCATATACATTTCATATCGGATATTCGCCGTGGGCATCGTAAAGATTTCAGAGGACATGCATGAGAATCTGCGCATCTCCAGCAATGCGCTCAGCCGCTCGATCAACGCGCAGGCCGAGCACTGGATGCGCATCGGCATGCTCGCCGAGCTGCATCCCAACCTTGACCACAGCGCTATTTGCCGCTTGCTGATCCGCGCTGAACAGAACGGCGGGCTGGATCTGCAACAACTGACTCAGGAAGCAGTCACCGCATGAGAAACCAGATCAAGATCAACACCCCGGCGGACATCGCCCAATCCCGCGCGGCCGGCAAACTCGCCGCCGAAGTGCTGGCGATGCTGGTACCCCACGTCAAGGCGGGCGTGACCACCGATGAACTGGATCGGCTGTGCAACGACTACATCGTCAATGTGCAGAAAGCCATTCCGGCCAACGTCGGTTATCACGGCTTTCCGAAAACCGTCTGCGCCTCGGTCAACGATGCGGTGTGCCACGGCATCCCTAACGCGAAACCGCTGAAGGATGGCGACATCGTCAACCTCGACATTGCGGTGATCAAGGATGGCTGGTTCGGCGATACCAGCCGCATGTACGTGGTGGGGGAAGCGACGCCTGAGGCGCAGCATCTGATCAAGACCACCTATGACGCCATGTGCGCGGGCATTCGTGCAGTTCGACCGGGTGCGACGTTGGGCGATATCGGTTTTGCGATTCAGAGTCTGGCGGAGAAGGAAGGCTTCAGCGTCGTGCGCGAATACTGCGGCCACGGCATCGGCAAGGTGTATCACGATGAGCCGCAGATTCTGCATTACGGCTTTCCCGACCAAGGCATGAAGCTGAAGGCGGGGATGATTTTTACCATCGAGCCGATGCTCAATGCCGGCAAGCGTCATGTGAAGAACATGCCGGATGGCTGGACGGTGCTGACCAAGGATGGCTCGTTGTCGGCGCAGTGGGAGCATATGGTCGCGGTGACGGAGAACGGGTTCGAAGTGCTGACGGCATGGCCGGATGCAATCGAAGGTTTCACCCCGATCACCTGACCACAGCAATACCTGTGGGAGCTAGCCTGCTAGCGATGGCGGTGTATCAGGCGACTTTGACGCTTGCCTGTAAATCACTATCGCTAGCAGGCTAGCTCCCACAGTTGAAATGCAATCCTTTGCTGGATTTTCAGTGAGCGCCAGCGGCTTTGTTGAGATCGCTTTCGGTCCACTCGGTGTAGACGCAAGCATCTGCGGTGGTCCAGCGCACTTGCACCGGATCACCCGCCTTGAGCGGCATCCCCGCAGCCGAAAGCGCCTTGACCGTCATCGAAGTCCCACCCGAAGTCACCACGCTGCAGGTCTGGCTTTCGCCCAGAAACAACACTTCCACGACCTTCGCCGACACTTCATTCCAACCTGCGGCAAGCGGTTCGGCGGCAGCCTGTTGCGTGCTCAGCGCCAGGGCTTTTTCCGGACGCACCATCAGCAGCACATCCTGCTCGCTACGCAGCCCCGCCGTCAGCCGGATCGACAACGATTGCCCTTCGAAACTCGCCGCGCCATTGCCCTGCGCCTTGAGTTTGAGGAAGTTCGAGTTGCCAAGAAACGACGCGACAAAGGCGTTCGGCGGATTCTGGTACAGGTCATATCCGCTGCCCAGTCCCACAATCTTGCCGTGACTGAAAATCGCGATGCGCTGCGACAGGCGCATGGCTTCTTCCTGATCGTGGGTCACGTAAACGATGGTGATGCCCAGTCGGCGATGCAGTTGGCGCAGTTCGTCCTGCAAGTCTTCGCGCAGTTTCTTGTCCAGTGCGCCCAGTGGTTCATCCATCAGCAAAATACGTGGTTCGTAAACCAGCGCCCGGGCGATGGCCACGCGCTGCTGTTGGCCGCCAGACAGTTGCGAAGGGCGGCGATGGGCGAACTGCTCAAGCTGCACCAGTTTGAGCATCGCATCGACACGTTTTTCGCGCTCGGCCGCTGCGAGTTTGCGGATCGCCAGCGGGAAGGCGATGTTGTCGCGCACCGACAAGTGCGGGAACAGCGAATAACGCTGGAACACCATGCCGATGTCGCGCTTGTGCGGCGGCACATTCACCAGCGATTGGCCGTTGACCAGAATCTCGCCGCTGCTCGGGGTTTCAAAACCGGCGAGCATCGACAGCGTGGTGCTTTTGCCCGAGCCGCTGGAGCCGAGGAAGGTCAGGAATTCACCGTCTTTGATGTCCAGCGAGATGTTGTCCACGGCGGCGAAATCGCCGTAGTGCTTGTTCAGATTGCGCAGGCTGACCAGGGGTTTGTCGTTCTGCTGGGATGCGTCTTTGATCACGGCACTCATGTCGTACTCCTGGGCGCTCAGGCGCTGATTTCGTTGCGCCGGCGCAGGGCGGCGGCGATCACCATGACCAGAATCGACAGACCGATCAGCAACGTCGATGCGACGGCGATCACTGGAGTCAAATCCTGACGCAGGGTGGTCCACATTTTCACGGGAAGGGTTTGCAGGGTCGGGCTGGCCATCATCACGCTGAGCACCACTTCGTCCCACGAAACCAGGAAGGCGAAGAGGGCGCCGGCGACCATGCCCGGACGAATCGCCGGGAACGTCACCTTGAACACCGCTTGCAGGCGCGAGGCGCCGCAGATCACCGCCGCGTCTTCAATCGACTGATCGAACAGCTTCAGCGAGTTGATGATCGAGATGATGGTGAACGGCAGCGCGACGATCACATGGCTGACGACGAACGCGAACATGGTCCCGGTGTAACCGAGCTTGAGGAACAACGCGTAGACCGCCACGGCAATGATCACCAGCGGCACGATCATCGGCAGGGTGAACAGGCCGTAAAGCATTTCGCGACCGGGGAAGCGGCCGCGCACCAAGGCAAACGCGGTCGGCAAACCGAGGGCCACGGCGCAGATGGTGGTCAGCACTGCAACCTTGAGGCTGGCCAGCGCGGCGTTCATCCAGTCGGCGTTGGAGAAGAACTGGCCGTACCATTTCAGCGTCCAGCCCGGTGGCGGGAACACCAGCCACTGGGATGAGCCGAACGACAGCAGCACGATGAACACGATCGGCAACAGCAGGAACAAGCCGATCAGCCCGGTGGTGATGTAGAGGCCGAAGCGCATCCGGCGGCTCATGGCATTGGGGGTCAGGAGCATGGCGGCTTACCTCGCATTACTGGCGCCAACCGGGGATTCCGGCTGAAGCTTCAGGTAGAAGTAGAACAACACCAGGGTGATCGCGATCAGCAACGCGGCACCGGCACTCGCCAGACCCCAGTTGAGGAACGATTGCACCTGCTGAATGATGAACTCCGGCAGCATCATGTTCTGCGCCCCGCCGAGCAGCGCCGGGGTGACGTAGTAACCGAGCGACATCACGAACACCATCAGCCCGCCGGAAAACAGCCCCGGCCGACACAGCGGCAGGAACACCCGGAAGAAGTTGGTCCATGGACTGGCGCCGCAGATCGAACCGGCCTGCAGGATCATCGGGTCGATGGCCTGCATGGTCGCCTGCAATGGCAGCACGATGAACGGGATCATGATGTAGCTCATGCCGATCACCACGCCGGTCAGGTTGTGCACCATTTCCAGCGGTTGATCGATGATGCCCATGGCCATCAGCGCTTTGTTGATCACGCCCGAGGCTTGCAGCAACACCAGCCACGAATAGGTGCGGGCGAGGAGGCTGGTCCACATCGACAGCAGCACGATGTTGAGAATCCAGCGACCCCAGCCACGCGGCACCAGCGTGATCGCCCAGGCCAGTGGAAAGCCCAGCAGCAGGCTGAACACGGTCACCAGACCGGCCACCGAAAAGGTGTTGAACAGTACCCGCGCATACGCCGAGTTGGCGAACAGTTGTTCGTAGTTGCCGAGGCCCGGCGTCGGTTCCAACACCCCACGCAACAGCAGTCCAATCAACGGCGCTAGAAAGAACAGACCGAGGAACAACAGCGCCGGGACAAGATTACCGGCGCCGCGCCAGCGTTGTTTAAGCGATGGAGCTTGCGGCATCGCAATCGCCTTTTTTCCGTTGGCCGGACCGGCAGCGCTCGCGGCGCTCCCGGTGGCAGTGGAGGGACGGGACGCGGTGGCCGCCATTTTCATTTGACCAGCCATTCGTTCCACCGTGTCGCGATGGCCTGGCCGTTTTTGGCCCAGTACGCGAAATCAAGAGTGATCTGATCCTTAGCGTAGGCAGTCGGCAGGTTCGGGGCCAGCACCGAGTCCAGGCGCGCCACGCTGTCGACGTTGACCGGGGCGTAAGCGGTCAGGTTGGAGAAGTCGGCCTGGCCTTTGGCACTGCTGGCGTTGGCCAGAAACTTCATCGCCGCGTCCTTGTTTTTCGAGCCCTTTGGAATCACCAGAATGTCGGCCATGACCAGGTTCTGTTTCCAGCTCACGCCAACCGGTGCACCGTCTTCTTGCAGGGCATGAATCCGCCCGTTCCAGAACTGGCCCATGCTCACTTCACCGGACGCCAAGAGTTGCTGCGACTGCGCGCCGCCGCCCCACCAGACGATGTCTTTCTTGATGGTGTCGAGTTTTTTGAAGGCGCGATCCAGGTCCAGCGGATAGAGCTTGTCGGCGGGAACGCCGTCGGCCAGCAGCGCCAGTTCAAGCACGCCGGGGCTTGGCCATTTGTAGAGGGCGCGTTTGCCGGGGTAGGTCTTGGTGTCGAACAGGGCGCTCCAGTCTTGCGGCTTGGCGGCACCGAGCTTGCCTTCGTTGTAGCCGAGGACGAAGGAGAAGAAGAACGAGCCGACGCCGTAGTCGCTGACAAAGCGCGGGTCGATCTTGTCGCGCTGGACGACTTTGAAATCGAGGGGTTCGAGCAGGCCTTCAGCCGCGGCGCGCAGGGCGAAATCGGCTTCGACATCGACCACGTCCCATTGCACGTTGCCGCTTTCGACCATGGCTTTGAGTTTGCCGTAATCGGTCGGCCCATCCTGCACGACAGTGATGCCGCTGGCCTTGCTGAACGGATCGGCCCAGGCCTGTTTCTGCGCGTCCTGGGTGCTACCGCCCCAACTGACGAAGTTCACGCTTTCGGCAGCCATTGCAGCCTGGCCGGTGACGCTGAGCAGTCCCGCAAAAAAGATCGCGGTTGCAGCTTTGTTCAACACCATTTTTACGCCCTCATTGTTGTGTTTTTGAGCGGGCTTGCGTTGTTGCCCGCCTGACGGGAGCAGTAGATGGACGTCCCGTTGGGTGTCCGGTCTATGGAATATCATATTATGGTATTCCAAACTTTGTGCAAGCACTTTGCCTTACCGGCTATCTGCTGAAAGTGAGTTTTCGTGCTTCATCAGGCGTTTTTTGCTCGATGAAAAATCTGTGGCGAGGGGATTTATCCCCGTTGGGCTGCGCAGCAGCCCTGTGCCCGATGAATGCGGTATGTCTGATGGATCGCTTTGGCGGGATTTGGGGCCGCTTTGCGACCCAGCGGGGATAAATCCCCTCGCCACAGGGGAGCACCTATTTCTTTGGGTTATTCGGTGAACGGGATGCTCTCGACCACTTCCAGGTCATACCCGGTCAGCCCCGCATATTTCAGCGGCGGCCCCAGATGCCGCAGCTTGCCAACCCCAAGGTTCTGCAGAATCTGCGCCCCGGTCCCGACTTCCGAATAAATCCGCGATTGCGAACGACTGAACTGCCGTGGCGGCTGAGTCAGTTGCGGCACTCGCTCCAGCAATGCTTGCGAAGACTCATGATTGGCCAGCACCACAACCACGCCATGCCCTTCGGCCGCGACTCGCTGCAACGCCGCCCACAACGTCCAGTTGGTCGGCCCGCTGTACTTGGCGCCGACCAGATCACGCAGCGGATCGATCACATGCACGCGCACCAGCGTCGGGTCTTCACGGCGCAGATCGCCCATGACCATCGCCATGTGCACGCCGCCCTCGATGCGGTCTTCAAAAGTGATCAAGCGGAAGGTGCCATGCACCGTCGGTAGTTCACGTTCGCCGATGCGTTCGATGGTGTGCTCGGTGCTCAGGCGATAGTGGATCAGGTCGGCGATGGTGCCGATCTTGATCCCGTGCTTGCGCGCGAACACTTCCAGATCCGGGCGGCGAGCCATGGTGCCGTCGTCGTTCATCACTTCGACGATCACCGAAGCCGGGGTGAAGCCGGCCAGCCGCGCCAGATCGCAACCGGCCTCGGTGTGGCCGGCGCGGGTCAGCACGCCACCTTCCTTGGCGCGCAGCGGGAAGATGTGGCCTGGCTGCACCAGATCTTCAGCGCGGGCATTCGGCGCCACGGCAGCCGCCACCGTGCAGGCGCGGTCAGCGGCAGAAATGCCGGTGGTGACGCCGATGGCTGCTTCAATCGATACGGTAAACGCGGTGCTGAACACGCTGCCATTGCTCGGTACCATTTGCTCCAGGCCCAAGCGTTGGCAGTGGTCGTCGGTCAGGGTCAGGCAGATCAGCCCGCGCGCCTCGCGAGCCATGAAGCTGATTGCTTCGGCTGTGCAGCGGTCGGCGGCCAGCAGCAGGTCGCCTTCGTTTTCGCGGTCTTCGTCATCGACCAGCAAGACCATTTTGCCGAGGCGATAATCTTCGATGATTTCTTCGATGCTGTTGAAGGCCATGCTGGACTCTCAGGGTTTGTTGGAAATAGTATTGGTATACCATAATACAAGATTAGCGGAGAGGTCACTATGAAGGCGTACTGGATTGCTCATGTGGACATTGCTGATGTCGAGCACTACAGCCAATACACGCAGCGTGCGCCCAAGGCGTTTGCCGAGTTTGGTGCGAAGTTTCTGGCGAGGGGCGGGCGCAGTGAGGCGATGGAGGGGCGCAGTACGCCGCAGCGCAGCGTGGTGATCGAGTTTGAAAGCTACGAGCAAGCGGTGGCGTGCTACCACTCGGCGGCGTATCAGGAGGCGAAAAGTTATCGCGAGGAATGGGCCAGGGCGGAAATCATCATCGTCGAAGGCATTGCCCCGCTCTAAGACTCACCGCAAAACACTTGTAGGAGTGAGCCTGCTCGCGATAGCGGTCTGCCAGTTGATAACGATGTTGACTGACATTCTGCTATCGCGAGCAGGCTCACTCCTACAAAAAGCGAAACGTTGTCAGCGCATGAAGTGGATTTTGCCGCTGTCGTCATTGCCCATGTAGATGCCATACACCCCGGCCTGCCGTTCTTCGATGTAGCGTTCGAGGATCTGGCGGATTGCCGGGTAGTAGATTTGGTCCCACGGGATTTCTTCGGGGGCGAAGAATTTGTAGTCCAGGGTTTCCGGGCCGTATTCGCCGGTGATTTCCACGGCGAGGGCGCGGAAGATGATGTAGACCTCGCTGATCTTCGGCACGCTGAAGATCGAGTAGGGCGAGACGATTTCCGCGCGTACGCCGCTTTCTTCCCAGACCTCGCGCAGGGCTGCCTGCTCGGTGGTTTCGCCGCTTTCCATGAAACCGGCCGGCAGCGTCCAGGTGCCCGGGCGTGGCGGGATCGCCCGTTGGCACAGCAGGTATTTGCCGTCCTGCTCGATGATGCAGCCGGCAATGATCTTCGGGTTTACGTAGTGGATGTAGCCGCAGCCACGGCACATCAGGCGCTCGTGCGTATCGCCCGGCGGTATCTGCTGACTGAGGTCAGGGCCACCGCATTTCGGGCAATAGCTCGGGCTGAACATATCAGTGACCTATACGGGGTTCTTTCAAGGCGATGGGCAGGGTGATCGCAGGCGTGGCGCCTGTTTCTTCCTGTTTGCGCTTGAGGTAATCGAGGGCCACAGCGGCGGCTGCGCGGACGTGATCGACGCAAGCCTGATGCGCCGCCAGCGGATCGCCGCTCTTGATCGCCGCGACCATTTTTTCCATTTCCTGATTGCTCGCGCCGCGACGGTTTTCCTGCGAAACCGAAGTCGCGCGCAGGTAGCTGATGCGTGCCTGCAACTGGCGCAGTTGAGTGGCCGCCACATGGTTGCCGGAGCCTTCGAGCAGTACGTCGTAGAAGCCTTGTACCGAGTCGATCACCTGTTGCAGTTCGCCGTCCTTGAGCGCCTTGCGGTTGTCGTCGAGGGCTTTTTCCAGGGCTTTGATGTCCTTGGCCTTGGCGCGCAGCGTGAACAACTGGACGATCAGGCCTTCGAGCACGCAGCGCAGTTCGTAGATATCGACCGCATCGGCGAGGGTGATGATGGCGACACGTGGGCCCTTGGCGTCGGCAAACTCGACCAGGCCTTCGGATTCGAGGTGGCGCAAGGCTTCGCGCACCGAGGTGCGGCTCACACCGAGGCGATCACACAGATCGCGCTCGACCAGACGGTCGCCCGGCATGAGCTGGAAGTTCATGATGGCGCTTCGCAGTTTATCCAGCACGATTTCGCGCAGGGTAATGGGGTTGCGATTGACCTTGAAGCTGTCGTCGAGTGGCAGGCGTTTCATGGGGTCCGCTCTTTAATATGGCTGTCCATGCCAGACGGGCATCAAAACAGCCGAGGGGGTTAACTGGAGGCCTCGGCATCGGCTTCGGCGAACGCTTCACGGGCGAGCCGGAAACTGTCCACGGCAGCGGGAACACCGCAATAAATGCCGACCTGAAGCAGAATTTCGCGTATTTGCTCACGACTCAGGCCGTTACGCAAGGCGCCGCGCACATGCAGCTTGAGTTCATGCGGCCGGTTGAGGGCCGAGATCATCGCCAGGTTGATCATGCTGCGCTCTTTGAGCGACAAACCCTCGCGTCCCCAGACATGGCCCCAGCAATATTCGGTGACCATTTCCTGCAGCGGGCGGGTGAAGTCATCGGCGTTGTCGATGGAACGCTGCACGTAGGCTTCGCCGAGCACCTGGGTGCGGATCTTCAGACCTTTTTCGTATTTTTCGTTATTCATAAATCCTCCTCACACCACACATCCCCTGTAGGAGCTGCGGCACGCTGCGATCTTTTGACTTTGTTCTTCAAAATAAAAATCAAAAGATCGCAGCGTGCCGCAGCTCCTACAGGGTTATGTGAATCTGTCAGGCCAGCGTTGGCAACGCGCCCAGCTTGCCCTTGTGATAAATCATCGGCGTCACCGGTTGCGCGGGCAGGATTAAATTCTTCACCGCGCCGACGATGATCGCGTGATCACCGCCATCGTATTCACGCCACAACTCGCATTCGATGATTGCCGTGGCTTTGGCGAGGATCGGGTTGCCCAGTTCGCTCAGGTGCCACTCGATGGCTTTCGCCTTGTCCTTGCCTTTACCGGCGAACGCATAGGCTTCGGCGGTCTGCTCGGCGGAGAGCAAGTGAATCGCGAATTTCTTGCTGTCGCGCAGCACCGGGTAGGTGTCGGAAGCATAGTTGGGGCAGAACAGCACCAGCGCCGGGTCAATCGACAACGCGCTGAAAGCGCTGGCGGTGATGCCGACAATGCCGCCATCCGGGTCGAGGGTGGTGACCACCGTGACCCCGGACGGAAACGAACTCATGACGTCTTTATAAATGCCGGGTTCGATCATTTCTCAGGACTCCTAGCGCATCACAAACGGATCAGGCATTGGCGCCTGAGACAGGTTGATCCACACCGTTTTCAGTTCGGTGTAGGCCAGCACCGAATCGATGCCGCTTTCGCGTCCATAGCCACTGTTCTTGAAGCCACCAATCGGCGCCATCGCCGAGACGGCGCGGTAGGTGTTGACCCAGATGATCCCCGAGCGCACGTCGCGGGCCAGTCGATGGGCACGCCCCAGATCGCGGGTCCAGATACCGGCAGCGAGGCCGAACTGCGAGTCGTTGGCGATGGCCAGTGCTTCGGCTTCGTCCTTGAAGCGGATGACCGAAGCCACCGGGCCAAAGACTTCTTCCTGCATGATCTTCATCGAATTGCGGTCGCACTCGAACAGCGTCGGTTCGTAGAACCAGCCGTCACCGAGGCCAGAAGGACGCTTGCCGCCGAGGCGCAAACGCGCACCTTCAGCGACGGCGTCTGCGACCAGACCTTCCACCACCGCCAGTTGCTGCGCGGTGGCCATCGGGCCCATTTCGCTGCTGTCTTCCTGCGGGTTGCCGATGCGGATGCGCTGGGCGCGTTCCACCAGTCGGTTGACGAATTCGTCGTAGATTTCGTCCTGCACCAGCAAGCGTGATCCAGACACACAGCTTTGCCCGGACGCCGCGTAGATCCCGGCGATGGCGCCGTTGATCGCGCTGTCGAGATCGGCGTCGGCGAAGATGATGTTCGGTGACTTGCCGCCGAGTTCCAGCGACAGCTTGGCGAAGTTCTCGGCGCTGCTGCGCACCACATGCCGCGCCGTGGCCGCGCCGCCAGTGAAGGCGATTTTGCGGATCAGCGGATGGCGGGTGAGGGCGGCACCAGTGCTCGGGCCGTAACCGGTGACGACGTTGACCACACCCGGCGGGATTCCGGCTTCAAGCGCCAGACGCGCCAGTTCCAGGATGGTTGCCGAGGCGTGCTCGGACGGTTTGATCACGATGGTGTTGCCGGCGGCGAGGGCCGGAGCAAGTTTGATCGCGGTCAGGTACAGCGGGCTGTTCCACGGAATGATCGCCGCGACGACGCCCATTGCTTCGTGCACGGTGTAAGCGAACAGATCCGGCTTATCCAGCGGCAAGGTGCCGCCTTCGAGCTTGTCGGCCAGACCTGCGGTGTAGTGGAAAAATTCCGGCAGATAACCGACCTGACCCCGGGTTTCACGGATCAGTTTGCCGTTATCGCGGCTTTCCAGCTGCGCCAGTTGTTCTTTGTTTTCGGCGATCAAGTCACCGAGGCGGCGCAGCAGTTTGCCCCGTGCCGTGGCGGTCAAACCGCGCCAGGCCGGGCTGTCGAAGGCAGTCTGCGCGGCTTGCACGGCGCGCTCGACATCGGCCTCATCGGCGTCCGGCAGTTCGGCCCAAGGTTGGGCCAGGGCAGGATTGAGGCTTTCGAAAGTCTTGCCGGAGAGGGCATCGACCCATTCTCCGCCGATGCACATCTGGAAGCGTGCGAGTGTCATGCAACGATCCCCTTTATATGGTTTTGTCGGGAGTGTGCGAATTCGAGAAATTCCAGCAGCATCTGATTGACCAGACGCGGCGACTCTACGGGCATCATATGCCGTTGCTCAGGCAGTACGGCAACCTTCGCACCGGGTATGCACCGGGCCAGTTGCTCAGCCATTTCCGGGGTTGAACCCGGGTCCAGTTCGCCGGTGGCGATCAGCGTCGGCGCCTGAATGCTGCCCAGGTCGTCGGCGCGATACATGTCCTGGGTGGCAAACAGTTCGTAAGTGGTCAGGTAGCCCTGCGGATCGTTGTCCGCCAGGGTTTGCCGCAGCGCCGCGATCTGCGCCGGGTTGGCGGCCTGATATTCACGGCTGAACCAGCGTGACAGCGCAGCCTCGGCATTGGCGTCCGGCCCGTGTTCGGCGGCTTGAGCGGTGCGGGCGATAACCCCGGCGCGCTGCTCTTCGCTGCGGTTGAACACACTATTAAGGACTACCAGACTTTTCAGGCGCTCGGGGTAGTGCAGGGCAAACGCCCGCGCCACCAGACCGCCCATGGAAAAACCGATCACCGATGCCAGCGGCAATTGCAGGTGGTCGAGCAGCTCCAGCAACTGATCGGCGTAACCGAGCAGGTCGGTGCCGCTGGCCGGTCGCGGGCTGGCGCCATGGCCGAGCATGTCGTAAGCGATCACTCGGTACTGGGTGGCCAGGCCAACGATTTGGCCGCCCCACATTTCTTTGTTCAGGCCCACGCCGTGGATCAAAACCACGGGCTGGCCTTGGCCGGTCGCCAGGTAACTGGTGCCAGCCGGGGTGAGTTCAGCGGTGAGCCGAATCATGGAGCGCTCCTGCAATGCCTTTTTATTGTCGTTCTGCTGAATGATTACTGGGCCTTTTCGGCAGCCAGTTCTTCCAGATCGATGTAACGGTTGCCGATGCGCGGGTGCAGACGGCCACCGTCGGCGCAACCCAGAACCACGACGATTTCGTCGGCGCGCGGCGCGTCTTCGATCTGCATTTCCAGGGTGATGTAGTGCGAACGCAGACCTTCGTCGTCCTTGTGCATCATCGGGATCTGAATCGAAGTGCCCGGGCCACCGCGCTTGTTGGTGAAGCTCAGATAACTCTTGGCTTTCACCGCTTCGCGGTAATGGTTGCCGAAGCGCAAGGTGTGGATCACGGCGGAGGCGTGTTCGATCTCGCCGTCGGCACCGACCACCGCAGCCTTGCCGTAAGCCTCGATCTTCTCGGCGCCACCGATGATGCCCACCAGGCGCTCGACCATCATCGCGCCGAGGTCGGAGCAGTTGGCGCGGATCTGCGGCTTGAGGTCTTCGACAAAGCCGTTACCCACCCAAGGGTTTTTCATCACGACAGCCAGGCCGACCATGGTCACCGGGGTGTCCGAGGCTTTGCCGCCTTCGATGAAGGTTTCTTCGACATAGCTGACGATCTTGCGAATTTCGAAACTCATGAGCTGCTCCGTAGGGGGATTGAGAGTGTCTGTGCGTCTGATGGTATACCATAATACCAATCCTGCAAGTCCCCCCACGCAAGTTTTGCGTCATCCATCCGGCGAATGGCTGTGCATTCACCCCAATCCTGCACGGCGTGATTCCTGTGTAGGAGCTGCGGCACGCTGCGATCCTTTGATCTTGTTTTTTAAGACCAGAATCAAAAGATCGCAGCGTGCCGCAGCTCCTGCAGGGTTTTGTGTTCGCTCCTTTTGGTTAACAAAAGATAACGTGGCGCCGATTGTCAGACGTTTCCAAAGCCCGATAGGATGAGCCAGCTTCCGAAGGGGCTCTGGGTTGCGGGTTTCAGGACTATGCTTCTGACCAGTCAATCGCCCGAGCACCCTTGCGGCGCCCTAAGGCCGAATGGCCTAACAATAATAAATAGGGGAAGGTCTATGAGTCGTTGCCGCCCGCCGGCGTTTCGCAACACCGCGTTGCTGGCCACAGCACTCTCCATGCTGGGCTTTGCCACGTTGTCGGCGCCCGTTCTGGCTGCCGAAGCGCCTGCCGATGTGGTCTATGCCACCGAATCGGCCAAAGCCGCGAAAAGTCTGATGCTCGATGTCGTCAAAGCCGGGACCCGGCTGGTGGCGGTCGGGGATCGTGGGCACATTCTCTATTCCAACGATCAGGGCAGTTCGTGGACTCAGGCCAAGGTGCCGAGCCGGCAACTGCTGACGGCGGTGTACTTTGTCGATGACAAGCACGGCTGGGCGGTCGGCCATGACGCGCAGATCCTCGCCAGCGACGACGGCGGCCTGACCTGGACCAAACAATTCGAAGACCTCAAACGCGAAGCACCGCTGCTCGACGTCTGGTTCAAGGACGTCAACACCGGTCTGGCCGTGGGCGCTTACGGCGCATTGCTGGAAACCACCGATGGCGGCAAGAACTGGCAGGACGTCAGTGACCGCCTCGACAATCAGGACCAGTTCCACCTCAACGCGATTGCTGCGGTGAAAGACGCCGGGCTGTTCATCGTGGGTGAGCAGGGCAGCATGTTCCGCTCCGCCGACTGGGGCCAGACCTGGGAAAAACTCCAGGGCCCGTACGAAGGTTCGCTGTTCGGTGTGATTGGCACCGCTCAACCGCAGACCCTGCTGGCTTATGGCTTGCGCGGCAATCTCTATCGCTCCACCGATTTCGGCAGCACCTGGCAGCAGGTTGAACTGAAGGCTGCGCGTGGTTCGCTGGAGTTCGGCCTGTCCGGCGCCACGCTGCTCGATGACGGCTCGATTGTCATCGTCGGCAACGGCGGCTCGGTGATCAGCAGCAGCGACAACGGCGAGACCTTCAGCATCTTCAATCGCCCGGACCGGATTTCCCTGTCGTCGGTCACCGCTGCCGGCGACGGCAATCTGATTCTGACCGGGCAGGGTGGCGTCCACACCACCACGCCAAACGGCGCCGAGATTAATAATAAGAAGGCGGGGCTATGACTTCCTTGAGCAATCATCATCAGGACAAGGCGACGTTTCTCGAACGTCTGATCTTCAACAACCGCCCGGCAGTGATCCTGATCTGTCTGGTGGTGAGTATCTTCCTGTTCTGGCAGGCCACGCTGATCCGTCCTTCCACCAGTTTCGAAAAGATGATCCCGCTCAAGCATCCATTCATCGAGAAGATGATGGAGCACCGCAACGATCTGGCGAACCTGGGCAACACGGTGCGGATTTCGGTTGAAGCCAAAGACGGCGACATCTTCTCCAAGGAATACATGGAGACCCTGCGCCAGATCAACGACGAGGTGTTCTACATCTCTGGCGTTGACCGCTCCGGGCTGAAATCGCTGTGGAGCCCGAGCGTACGCTGGACCGAAGTGACTGAAGAGGGTTTCGCTGGCGGCGAAGTGATTCCGCAGAGCTACGACGGCTCGCCGGACAGCCTCGATATGCTGCGCAACAACGTGCTCAAGTCCGGTCAGGTCGGGCGTCTGGTGTCCAACGATTTCAAGTCGAGCATCGTTGATATCCCGCTGCTGGAGTCCTACCCGGACCCGCAGGACCAAGGCAAATTGCTGCCGCTGGACTACCGGAAGTTCTCCCACGATCTGGAAGAGAAAATCCGTGACAAGTTCGAAGCGCAGAACCCCAACGTCAAGATTCACATTGTCGGTTTCGCCAAGAAGGTTGGCGACCTGATCGATGGTCTGGTGATGGTGGTGCTGTTCTTCGGCATCGCGTTCGTGATTACCCTGATCCTGCTGCTGTGGTTCACCAACTGCCTGCGCAGCACCGTGGCGGTGTTGAGCACGACGCTGGTGGCGGTGGTCTGGCAACTGGGGTTGATGCACTTTTTCGGCTTCGGGCTCGATCCGTATTCGATGCTGGTGCCGTTCCTGATCTTCGCCATTGGCATTTCCCACGGCGTACAGAAAATCAACGGTATCGCCCTGCAATCCAGCGAGGCGGACAACGCCCTGACTGCGGCGCGGCGGACTTTCCGGCAACTGTTCCTGCCGGGGATGATCGCGATTCTGGCGGATGCGGTGGGCTTCATCACGCTGCTGATCATCGACATCGGCGTGATCCGTGAACTGGCCATTGGCGCGTCCATCGGCGTGGCGGTGATCGTGTTCACCAACCTGATCCTGCTGCCGGTCGCGATTTCCTATGTCGGCATCAGCAAGCGCGCCATCGCCCGCAGCAAGAAGGATGCACACCGCGAGCACCCGTTCTGGCGCCTGCTGTCGAACTTCGCCAGCCCGAAAGTGGCGCCGATCTCCATTGCGCTGGCGTTGGTCGCCTTCGGTGGCGGCCTCTGGTACAGCCAGAACCTGAAAATCGGCGACCTCGACCAAGGCGCACCGGAACTGCGTCCGGACTCGCGATACAACAAGGACAACAACTTCATCATCAATAACTACTCCACCAGTTCCGACGTATTGGTGGTGATGGTCAAGACCAAGACCGAAGGTTGCTCGCGTTACGAGGCCATGGCGCCAATCGACGAGCTGATGTGGAAGATGCAGAACACCGAGGGCGTGCAGTCGGCGATCTCGCTGGTGACCGTGTCCAAGCAGATGATCAAGGGCATGAACGAGGGCAACCTGAAATGGGAAACCCTGTCGCGTAACCCGGACGTGCTGAACAACTCCATCGCCCGCGCCGATGGTCTGTACAACAACAGTTGCTCGCTGGCGCCGGTGCTGGTGTTCCTCAACGATCACAAGGCCGAAACCCTGGATCGGGCGGTGCATGCGGTGCAGGAATTCGCCAAGGACAACAACAAGGACGGTCTGGAATTCATCCTCGCGGCGGGTAACGCCGGGATCGAGGCGGCCACCAACGAGGTGATCAAACAGGCCGAGCTGACCATTCTGATCCTGGTCTACATCTGCGTGGCGGTGATGTGCATGATCACCTTCCGTTCGTGGGCGGCGACCCTGTGCATTGTGCTGCCGCTGGTGCTGACCTCGGTACTCGGCAACGCACTGATGGCGTTCATGGGCATCGGCGTCAAGGTTGCGACCTTGCCGGTGGTGGCACTGGGTGTGGGGATTGGCGTCGACTACGGCATCTACATCTACAGCCGACTGGAAAGTTTCCTGCGTGCCGGTCTGCCGTTGCAGGAAGCCTATTACCAGACGCTGAAATCCACCGGTAAAGCGGTGCTGTTCACCGGTCTGTGCCTGGCCTTCGGCGTGTGCTCGTGGATCTTCTCGGCGATCAAGTTCCAGGCCGACATGGGCCTGATGCTGACCTTCATGCTGCTGTGGAACATGTTCGGTGCGCTGTGGCTGTTGCCGGCACTGGCGAAGTTCCTGATCAAGCCTGAGAAACTGGCGGGGCAGAAGGGCAATTCGCTGTTTGCTCACTGATCTGCCGAGCTGAAATGAAAAAGCCGCAACCTTGAGGGGTTGCGGCTTTTTTTATCCCGCAAATGTCACGCTAGACCCCTGTGGGAGCTAGCCTGCTAGCGATTGCGGTCTATCCATCACACTTGTGTTGCCTGACACACCTCAATCGCTAGCAGGCTAGCTCCCACAGGGTGCGGTGGTGTTTCAGGAGAGTTCGGTGCCCAGCACTGTACTCAACGCACTGCGCGCATCATCCAGTTGCACCAGCGTCGCATGCCTTGCGCCCAGCGCATCACGGTTCTCGATCGCCGTGAGAATCGCCTTGTGTCGCGGCAACGCCAGTTCATGCAGATTCGGCCGCTGATTCGAATGCTTCAACGCCTCGGCAATCGCCACCGAAAGCATGTTGCACAGATTCGCCAGCAGATCATTGTGCGTCGCGTCGGCGATGCGGCTATGGAAATCCAGATCCGGTTGCAGCAAGGCTTCCGGCGTCGGCGCCGCTTCCATGCGCTGATACGCCTCGCTGATGGAAGCAATGTCGGCATCGGTTGCATGTTGGGCGGCGAGGGCGGCAGTGGCGGGTTCGATGATGCTGCGAACACTGGTCAGGACATTGAAGAACTCATTCTGCGGGCTGCTTTGCATCAGCCAGTGCAGCACGTCCGGATCGAGCATGTGCCATTCGCGACGGGCCTTGACCACCGTGCCGACGCGCGGTTTTGAATACACCAGCCCCTTGGCCACCAGCACCCGCGTGGCTTCGCGCAATACCGGCCGGCTGACGGCGTACTCCTCGCACAACAAGGCTTCGGCGGGCAGTTTGTCGTCAGGCAGAAAACGCCCGGAAACGATCTGCATGCCCAGCTCCTGGACGATGCGCGAGTGCATGCTTTTGCGGTCGGACGGTTTGCGGTAATCCATGGGGAACGGCGCGATCCTGAGCGATGAAGATGCCGCGCATCATAGCAGGCGTGATGCAATCTTGAGGCGCAACACAAGCAAATGTAGGAGTGAGCCTGCTCGCGATAGCGGTGTCTTAGTCAACATGAATATCAACTGACAGACCGCAATCGCGAGCAGGCTCACTCCTACAGGGAAATGCATTCCAATGTAGGAACTGCTGAATGCCTTAATGGGAGTGGCGCGGCACCTCGGCCCCACGGCAGCCCACCAGGAAGTCGAAGTCGCAACCCTGATCCGCTTGCAGCACATGATCGATGTACAGCTGACGATACCCCCCCAACAGCAATTGCTGTGGCGGTTGCAGATCAGCCATGCGCGCCGCCAGTTCGGCATCCGGAATATCCAGATGCAGACGCCCGGTGGCGCAATCGAGTTCGATCCAGTCGCCTTCCTTCACCGCCGCCAAAGGCCCGCCGGCTGCGGCTTCCGGGGCAACGTGCAGGACAACTGTGCCGTACGCAGTGCCGCTCATCCGTGCATCAGAAATGCGCACCATGTCGGTCACGCCCTGGGCCAGCAACTTGGCCGGCAAACCCATGTTGCCGACTTCGGCCATGCCCGGATAACCCTTCGGTCCGCAGTTCTTCATCACCAGAATCGAGTTCGCATCAACGTCCAGTTCCGGATCGTTGATTCGCGCCTTGTACATGTCGAAGTTCTCGAACACCACAGCGCGGCCGCGATGCTGCATCAGTTCCGGGGTGGCAGCGGAGGGCTTGAGCACCGCGCCGAGCGGCGCCAGATTGCCGCGCAGCACACAGATACCACCGTCGGCGCGGATCGGATTGTCGAGGGTGCGAATGACTTCGTCTTCGCCGTAGATCGGCGCGTCCTTGGTGTTCTCGCCGAGGGTTTTGCCGTTGACGGTCAGCGCATTCGGGTTGGGAATCAGATTGGCCTCACCGAGGCGACGCAGCACGGCGGGCAAACCGCCGGCGTAGTAGAACTCTTCCATCAGGAAACGCCCCGACGGTTGCAGGTCGACGATGGTCGGCATGCCGCGACCGATGCGCGTCCAGTCGTCCAGATCCAGTTCGACGCCAATCCGACCGGCGATGGCTTTCAAGTGAATTACCGCGTTGGTCGAACCACCGATGGCGGCGTTGACGCGAATCGCGTTTTCGAAGGCTTCCTTGGTGAGGATCTTCGACAGCTTCAAGTCCTCGCGAACCATCTCCACCGCACGCATGCCGGACATATGCGCCAGCACATAACGCCGCGCATCCACCGCCGGAATCGCCGCGTTGTGCGGCAGCGAAGTGCCCAGCGCTTCGGCCATGCAGGCCATGGTCGACGCGGTGCCCATGGTGTTGCAGGTACCGGCCGAGCGGGACATGCCGCCCTCGGCGGCAAGAAAATCGTCGATGGTGATGGTGCCGGCCTTGACCTGTTCGCTGAGCTGCCAGACCACCGTGCCGGAGCCGATGTCCTTGCCTTTGTGTTTGCCGTTAAGCATCGGCCCGCCGGTGACGACGATGGCCGGCACGTCGCAACTGGCCGCGCCCATCAACAGTGCCGGGGTGGTTTTGTCGCAACCGGTTAACAGCACCACACCATCAATCGGGTTGCCGCGAATCGCTTCCTCGACATCCATGCTGGTCAGGTTGCGGGTGAACATGGCGGTCGGGCGCAGGTTCGATTCGCCGTTGGAGAACACCGGAAATTCCACCGGAAAACCACCGGCCTCGATCACCCCGCGTTTGACGTGCTCCGCGATCTGGCGGAAATGCGCGTTGCACGGGGTCAGTTCCGACCAGGTGTTGCAGATGCCGATGATCGGCTTGCCATGAAACTGGTGGTCGGCGATGCCCTGATTCTTCATCCAGCTGCGGTACATGAAGCCGTTCTTGTCGGCCGTGCCAAACCATTGGGCGGAGCGCAGGGTGGGTTTCTTATCAGACATGATCGATTCTCTTATTGTATGACTATAGTGTTCAAGCTTTGGCTAAACATAAGCGCAAATTCGCCGGTTTGGAAGTGTTGTTGCTCAAATAGTATTACTATATAGTCGTTTTCGACGGAGGGATTGACCCTGGCGGTTTCCGCGAGAGGTGTCCCCCGAGGTTCTATAAAAACAACAATCGGAGACCGATCCCATGAGCCAGGAATTGCGGCTTATTCGCCGCATCACACTGAAACTGATTCCCTTCCTGATCCTGCTGTACCTGATCGCCTATGTGGATCGCTCCGCCGTCGGCTTCGCCAAGCTGCACATGGGCGCCGACATCGGTATCGGCGATGCCGCCTACGGGCTCGGCGCCGGGCTGTTTTTCATTGGTTACTTTCTGCTGGAAATCCCCAGCAACCTGATGCTCGAACGCTTCGGCGCGCGGCGCTGGTTTGCGCGGATCATGATCACCTGGGGCGCTATCACCATCGGCATGGCCTTCGTTCAGGGCCCGCACAGTTTCTACGTGATGCGCTTTCTGCTCGGCGCGGCGGAGGCGGGGTTCTTTCCCGGCGTTCTGTACTACATCACCCAATGGTTCCCGGTGCGTCATCGCGGCAAGATCCTTGGCCTGTTCATCCTTTCCCAACCCATCGCGATGATGATCACCGGCCCGGTGTCCGGCGGCCTGCTCGGCATGGACGGTGTGCTCGGTCTGCACGGCTGGCAGTGGCTGTTCATCGTCATCGGCACCCCGGCGATCCTGCTGACCTGGCCAGTGCTGCGCTGGTTGCCCGACGGCCCGCAGCAAGTGAAATGGATGGATCAGGCCGAGAAGGACTGGCTGACCGGCGAGCTGAAAAAGGATTTGCAGGAATACGGCCAGACCCGGCATGGCAATCCGTTGCATGCGCTGAAAGATAAACGCGTGTTGCTGCTGGCGCTGTTTTATCTGCCGGTGACCCTGAGCATTTACGGCCTCGGTCTGTGGTTGCCGACCCTGATCAAACAGTTTGGTGGCAGTGATCTGGTCACCGGGTTTGTGTCCTCGGTGCCGTACATTTTCGGGATCATCGGTTTGCTGATCATCCCGCGCAGTTCCGACCGATTGAATGATCGCTACGGCCATTTGGCAGTGCTTTATGTGCTCGGCGCGATTGGCCTGTTCCTCAGTGCCTGGCTGTCGATGCCGGTGGCGCAACTGGCGGCGCTGTGTCTGGTGGCGTTTGCGCTGTTCTCTTGCACGGCGGTGTTCTGGACGTTGCCGGGGCGGTTTTTTGCCGGAGCGAGTGCGGCGGCGGGGATCGCGCTGATCAATTCGGTGGGCAACCTCGGGGGCTATATCGGGCCGTTTGTGATTGGGGCGTTGAAGGAATACACCGGCAATCTGGCTTCGGGGTTGTATTTCCTGTCAGGGGTGATGGTGTTCGGCTTGATTTTGACTGGCGTGGTTTATCGGTTGCTGGAGCGCAAACACGTGCTCCCCGCCGACCAATTTGCCGCGAGCGCCCGAGGCGCGACCCGCACCTGACACCAATGCAGCAATCACCGCCGAACCTGTGGGAGCTGGCTTGCCAGCGATAGCAATCTTTCAGACACATCAATGCTGAATGTGCCGCCGCCATCGCTGGCAAGCCAGCTCCCACAGGGTTCTTCGCTGTTTAGAAATTATGCTCAAGGGAGAAAATCATGCATCTGGTTCAATTCGAATTAAGCAACGGCGAGCGCCGCGTTGGCGTGGTCGAGCAAGGTCTGGTGCGCGAAGTGCAGGATGCGCGCAGCGTGCGTGATCTGGCGCTGGCGGCCATCGAGTCCGGCAACAGCCTTGTGCAGCAAGTGCAGGCCCACGGCTTGGGCATCAGCCATGACTACACCGAACTGCTGACCCAACTGCGCATCCTGCCGCCACTCGATCACCCGGACCCGGCGCACATGCTGGTCAGCGGCACCGGCCTGACCCACCTCGGCAGCGCCTCGGCCCGCGACAAGATGCACCAACAGGCCGGCGATGAAGCGACGATGACCGACACCATGCGCATCTTCAAATGGGGCGTGGAGGGCGGCAAACCGGCGGCGGGACAGGCCGGTGTGCAACCGGAATGGTTCTACAAGGGCGACGGCAGCATCGTCGTGCGTCCGGGCCAGCCATTTCCGCTGCCGCCGTTTGCTGAAGACGCCGGCGAAGAACCGGAAATGGCCGGCCTCTACATCATCGGCCATGACGGTAAACCCTATCGCCTCGGTTTCGCGGTTGGCAACGAATTCTCCGATCACGTCATGGAGCGCAAAAACTACCTGTACCTGGCGCACTCGAAACTGCGCAGTTGCAGTTACGGCCCGGAACTTCGCGTCGGTGAATTGCCTCAACATCTGGCGGGTTCCAGTCGCATCCTGCGTGACGGCGAAGTCTTGTGGCAGAACGAGTTCCTCAGCGGCGAGGCCAACATGTGCCACAGCCTGGCGAACCTTGAGTATCACCACTTCAAGTACAGCCAATTCCTGCGCCCGGGCGACGTGCACATTCATTTCTTCGGCACTGCGACTCTGTCGTTCGCCGATGGCATCCGCACCCAGCCGGGCGATGTATTTGAAATCAGTCAGGCCGAATTCGGCGCACCGCTGATCAATGGTATTGCCCCGGCAGACGCCGTTTTTCAACCGGGCAGCATCGGCACCCTTTAAGGAGATCCCATGACTCAGATTCTCGGTCACAACTACATCGGCGGTCAGCGCAGCGCTGCCGGCAACGTCAAACTGCACAGCGTTGACGCCAGCACGGGCGAGCAATTACCGCACGATTTCATTCAGGCGACTGCCGAAGAAGTCGATGCCGCCGCCAAAGCTGCCGCCACCGCGTACCCGGTGTATCGCAGCCTCAGCGCTGAGCGCCGCGCCCAGTTTCTCGATGCGATTGCCGATGAACTGGATGCGCTCGGCGATGATTTTGTGGCCGTGGTCTGCCGTGAAACCGCGTTGCCGGCCGGACGCATTCAGGGCGAGCGCGGGCGCACCAGCGGGCAGATGCGTCTGTTCGCGAAAGTGCTGCGCCGGGGCGATTTCTACGGTGCGCGCATTGATTCGGCATTGCCGGATCGTCAGCCGTTGCCGCGTCCGGATCTGCGCCAATACCGCATCGGTCTCGGCCCGGTAGCCGTGTTCGGCGCGAGCAATTTCCCTCTGGCATTTTCCACTGCAGGGGGCGACACCGCTTCGGCGCTGGCCGCCGGTTGCCCGGTGGTATTCAAGGCGCACAGCGGCCACATGGCTACCGCCGAACTGGTCGCCGATGCATTGATTCGCGCCGCGGAAAAAACCGGCATGCCGGCCGGGGTGTTCAACATGATCTACGGCGGTGGTGTCGGCGAATGGCTGGTCAAGCATCCGGTGATTCAGGCGGTCGGCTTCACCGGTTCGCTCAAGGGCGGACGGGCGCTGTGCGACATGGCTGCCGCTCGGCCACAACCGATTCCGGTGTTCGCCGAGATGTCTAGCATCAACCCGGTTATCGTCCTGCCTCAAGCACTAGCGACCCGTGCTGAAACCGTCGCCCGCGATCTCACCGCATCGGTGGTGCAAGGCTGCGGACAGTTCTGTACTAACCCGGGTTTGGTGATCGGTATCCGCTCGGCGCAATTCAGCGCTTTTATCCAGCAAGTTGCAGGGCTGATCGGCGATCAACCGGCGCAAACCATGCTCAATGCCGGCACGCTGGGCAGTTATGGCAAAGGTCTGGAGAAATTGCTCGCGCACGCTGGCATCGAGCATCTGGCGGGTAATCCGCAGCAAGGCAATCAGGCGCAGCCGCAGTTGTTCAAGGCAAACGCTAGCCTGCTGATCAACGGCGATGAAGTGCTTCAGGAAGAAGTTTTCGGCCCGACCACGGTGATCGTTGAAGTGGCCGATCAGGCACAACTCAGCGCCGCGTTGAACGGCCTGCACGGGCAACTCACCGCGACGATCATTGGTGAACTGGCGGACTTCGAACAGTTCGCCGAACTGACGCCACTGCTGGAACAGAAGGTCGGGCGGATTCTGCTCAACGGTTATCCGACCGGTGTCGAGGTTTGTGATTCGATGGTGCACGGCGGGCCATACCCGGCGACTTCGGATGCGCGCGGCACCTCGGTGGGCACTCTGGCCATCGACCGTTTCCTGCGGCCGGTGTGCTTCCAGAACTACCCGGACAGCTTGCTGCCGGAACCACTGAAAAACGCCAATCCGCTGCGCATTCAACGGCTGGTCGACGGTAAACCCTCCCGCGACGCGTTGTAACTGACAACACATTACCTGTGGGAGCTAGCCTGCTAGCGATAGCGGCCAATCAGTCGGCATCACCGCCGCCTGACACAACCGCATCGCTAGCAGGCTAGCTCCCACAGGGGGTTATGTGGCGACATTGAGCTATCATTGGCCCTTTCCCCCTTTTAAAGACTGTTTGCCATGACTGCCGAAACCGAATCCCTTCTCAACGCCCTCGAACACTGCGACATGGTCGAAATCGACGGCTTGCATGCTTTCGAATTCTCCCTCTACGAAGACGACGGTCTGCACATCGAACTCATGGACGGTCGCGCGTCGAAACACTGGGAGTTCAGCCCGGAACAAGTCAGGGCGGCAACTTTCGACAATGAGCTGCAGAGCTGGCTGATCGTTGGCGACTCCGGCGAGCATCGTCTGGTGGTCATGCAAGCCTTCGGCGGCAGCAACGACGAGGAAGAACCGAATGAAGATGCGTAAATTCTGGCCGTTGCTGATGGCCGGCAGCGTGGGCGCGATGGGCATTTCCAGTGCATCCGCCGAGAACTTCCAGTTACTGGTCGGTTCCTACACCGCCAATACCAGCCAGGGCATCTATCGAATGAACTTCGATAGCGCCACCGGGCAGATCGACGCCAAACCGCTGCAAGTGGTCAAGAGCGAAAATCCGTCGTGGCTGACCCTGTCGAAAGATCAGCACCGACTGTTCGTGGTCAACGAAAACGGCCCGGGCCAGAAAGATCCGATCGGTCGCGTCAGCAGTTACGCCATCGATCCCAAGACTCATGCGCTGAGCCTGATCAGCCAAGTGCAGAGCCTGGGCAACGAGCCGACCCATTCGAGCCTCAGCGGCGACGCCAGCCATCTGTTCGTCAGCAACTACTCGGTGGTTGAAGACCCGGGTGGAACCCTCGCGGTATTGCCGGTCGGTGCCGACGGCAAACTCAAGCCCGTGGTGCAGATGAGCGCTCACCCGGCGAGCCGCGTGAACGCCGAACGTCAGGCGTCGAACCATGTGCATTCGACAATTTCCTCGCCGGACGGTCGTTACGTATTCTCCAACGACTTGGGCGCGGACAAGGTTTTCATCTACAAATTCGACCCGAAAGCCAACCCTGATCTGCCACTGACCCCGGCGAAAACCGCTTCCGTGGCCTTGCCACCGGGCAGCGGTCCACGGCATCTGCTGTTCAGCGCCGATGGCAAGCACGCCTGGCTGACTATGGAGATGAGCGCGCAGGTCGCGGTGTTCGACTACAACGACGGCGTGCTGACCCAGACGCAAATGGTTGATCTGGCTGCCGGTCAACCGACCTCTGACAAGGCTGGCGCGGCGTTGCACGCTTCGGCTGATGGCAAATTCCTCTACGTCAGCAACCGTGGCACCGCCAATCAACTGGTGGTCTTTGCGATTGATCCGGCGACCGGCCAGCTCAAAGAACTGCAAAAACGCTCGGTGGAGGGCGATCACCCGCGTGAGTTCAGCCTCGACCCGAGCGGCAAATTCCTGCTGATCGCCAACCAGAAGAGCAACGCGATTATCGTCGTCGAGCGCGATGCCAAGACTGGTCTGCTAGGCAAAACCGTGCAGAAACTGCCGATGGACGCCCCGAGCGACCTCAAATTTCTGGTGCGACAATAAGCCACAGGCCCCGGTTCACGGGGCCTGTCTCTATGTATTAATCGCGCTGATAACAGCTAATGCTACAAAGCATTTCAAGCAGGCGACCCTCGAGCGTTAAGTTTGCTTCACAGCCCAACCGGGCAAGCAAGCCAACCGAACACGAGGGTTACCGCCATGAACTTCAATCTCTTCTCGATCATCGCTGCTTCCGCCATCTCCGCTACCGTTGCTCTGCCAGCCAGCGCCAGCGCTGAAGTCAGCAGCAAAAAATCCCACACCCAGAGCTACACCCAGAAATACCTGCAACAAAGCGCCAACTTCTACGCCGCACTGGATCACAAGACCCAACACTGAAATTCCCGCTCCGCACAACTCCCTGTCGGGGCTGCCGAAGGCTGCGATCTTTTGATCTTGAACGTCAAAAGAACGCAGCCTTCGGCAGCTCCTACACGTATGCGTTTGGCAACTCGATAGAGTTTATTCAGCAAAGCGCACATTGCTCGGCGCTGGGCATGTGCGAAGCCCTTACTTGAGCAACCGCAGATTTTTCTGAGGTGTTAACACTTCTGTGGTGAGGGGATTTATCCCCGTCCGGCTGCGAAGCAGTCGTAAAATCAGCCACTAAGGTGCATCAGGAATATCTGGCTTGCAGGGTTTGGGGCCGCTTCGCTGCCCAACGGGGATAAATCCCCTCGCCACGGGGGCTCTATTTTTTCATGATCGCGGTGAACAGGTCGGAATCGAGGAAGCGCTGTAGCCACGCCTGCAACCGCACATAAGGCGTCTGCGCAAACCACTCACGATCAACATGGGCGAACTGTCGAACGAATGGCAGCAGCGCGATATCGGCAAGGCTCGGATGCTCGGTCAGCAAGTAATCGCGATCCTTTAGCAACTCATCCAGCTTGTGCAGAAACAATGAACCCTCTGCTCGATAAACCTCCATCGGCTGCTCCGGATAACGCTCGGCGTACTTGTAGCGATTCAAGTGCACCTTGAACACCTGATCATTGGCCTCGTTCAATTCGGCAATCCGCGAATCACCGTCGAGCAACCAATTATCCGGATCATTCTGCGCCAGCGCCCAGCGCATGATCTCCAGGCTCTCCTCCAGCACCCGACCATCTGCATCAAGCACCGGCACCGTACCTTTCGGCGACAGCGCCAGCATCTCGGCCGGTTTCGCCTTGAGGCTGACCTCGACAATGTTCACCGCCACGCCCGAATAGCGCAGCGCCATCCGTGCGCGCATCGCGTAAGGGCAGCGGCGGAAGGAGTACAGCGTGTTCATTTCACCTCCAGTGTGCTCAGACCATTGCCCTGGCGCTGCACCTGAATCTGCACCGGAATCCGCTCGTGCATTTCCTGTACGTGGGAGATCACCGCGACCTTGCGGCCCTGCGCCTGCAAGCCGTCGAGGGCGTCCATCGCCAGTTGCAGTGATTCCGGATCAAGGCTGCCGAAACCTTCGTCGATAAACAGCGATTCGATCTTCAACGTGCTCGACGCCATCGACGCCAGACCCAGCGCCAATGCCAGCGACACGAGGAACGTCTCGCCACCGGACAGCGAATGCACCGAGCGCAGTTCGTCGCCCATTTCGGTGTCCATCACCAGCAGGCCAAGCATGCTGCCGCCACGTTTCAGGCGATAGCGTTTGACCAGTTGGCGCAACTGCACGTTGGCGTGATGCACCAGCAAATCGAGGTTGTACGCCTGGGCGATCTTGCGGAAGGTATCGCCGGTGGCCGAGCCGATCAGCGCGTTGAGACGAGCCCAGCGCTGATACTCGGTATAGGCGTCGGCAATCTGCTGCGCCAGCGCCTGATTAGCGTTCTGCCGACGTTGATCCTCGGCTTGCTCGGCGCGCAATTCGGCGCATTGCTGCTCGCTGACGGTGAACTGGTTTTGCAGATCGGCGAGGGCGCTTGCCAGTTGTTCGGCATCGAGGTTGCCGTTGTGCTGCGCCTGATGATCGAGCAGACGCTGATCACGTTCCTGCAACAACACCTTGGCCTGTTCGATGGCCTTTTCGTTGTGCTGCAAACGCTGGCGCAGTTCGCTGACTTGCGCGTCGTCGATTCGCAGCAAGTCTTCGAGACCACCGTCATCCAGCTCAGGATGACGCGCACGCCAGTCGGCGATTTTGCCGGCCAGCTCACGGTCTTCGGCTTCGATGGTCTGTAAGCGCTCTTGCTGCGCCTTCAGTTCGGCGGTGATCTGCACCAGTTGCGTGCGCACGCTTTGCAGTTCCTGAGCCGTCGATGTCTGGGCGTTGCGCGCCTGTTCCACCGCTTGCTCAAGTCGGGTTTGCCAGTGCTCGGCACTGCTGTGCTCGCCGAGCAATTGCGCGAGTTTTTCCTGGCAGGCCTGTTGTTGCGCGGCCAATGCGTCGAACTGCTGTTCAGCGTTTTGCGCTTGCTGCACGCGGCTCTGCTGACGATCCTGTTCCATCTCCAGCGTCTGCTGGCGTTTTTGCTGCTCGCTGAGTTCTTCTTTCTGCTGATCGACTTGCGTCAGGCGCTCGGCGATCTGCCGGTCGAGTTGCATAAAGGTTGCCGCTGGCTCGACCCGCAACGCTTCAAGGGTCTCGGCGGGCAGCAGATTACCGAACGCGGTCAGCTCTTCGTCGAGCCGCTGACGATCGCTACCCAGTTCACGTTGCTGATTGCTCAGGTGTTGCGCCGCTTGCTGATGGGCGGTTTCGGCCTGACGCAATTGTTGAGTCAGGCGCGCCGCATCCTGTTGCAGAGTGAGCAGGGCGCTCTGGCGTTGTTCATCCTGCGCGATGCTCTGATTCAGTTGATCGTTCTGCCGCGTCAGCCAGACGCTGCGTTTGTCGGCGTCCTGATTGAGCAACTGAGCCGCCTGCGGATGGGTTTCGAGGCTGGAGGTCAATGCCTGTTGCCGGGCGGCAGACTGCTCCTGCTGTTGCAGCAATTCTTTCTGTTGCGAGATGACGCCAACCACTTCAGCGCGCAACTCTGTGAGCTTTTCCTTGAGCTGATCGACCACTTGCTGCGCGTTAGCCTGTTCGCTCTCATCGTGGCGACCGAGACTTTGCAGCAGCGCTTCGGGCTGGTGATACGGATGCTCGTTGCTGCCGCAGACCGGGCACGGCTGATCGTCCTGCAACTGCGCACGCAGCTCTTCGACGCTGGCACTGCGCGCCAGTCGCTGACGCTCCAGCAAGTCGCGAGTGACGCTCAGGGTTTGTTCGGCGATGGTCAGCTCGGCCTTGGTCTTGACCCCTTCCTGAGTCAGGCGATCCCGTTCCTGTTGCGCGCTGAGCTGACGTTGTTGCAACTCGGCGCCGAGTTTGTCCATTTCCTCCTGACTGGCCCACAGGCGCGTCAGCTCCTCGATGGCGCGCAGTTGTTTGCGGTTGTCCTGCAACAGATTGCCGAGAATGCCGATCTGCTCGGCGACGGCATCCGGCTCGGCACCGGCCTCTTTGAACAACACTTCCAGTTGCTGTTTCTGCGTGGCCAGTTCTTCGGCGCTGCGGCTGGCATTCTGTTCGAGTGTCGCCAGTTCTGCCTGACCCTTGTTCAGGCGATTGCCGATCAGCATCAGCTGTTGCAGGCGATCGCGGTAGGCATTCCACGCATCGCTCAACGGCGCCAGATGGGCGCTTTGCTCAAGCCCGGCAGCAATCTGTTGCAAGCGTTCTGCAACCTGACTTTGTTTGTCGAGCAAAGTCTGTATCGAGCTCTGGCCCTGAGTGCAGGCCTGTTGCGCCGCCTGCTTGGCTTCGACACTGAGCGCGACATCCTTGGCCAGACGGGCGAGGGTGCTTTGTTCTTCGAAGGCCTGACGCAGTAGCGGGGCACTGTCGCTCTGGCGCTGCTGCGCTTCGCTCAGGGCCAGTTGCGCTGCGCCGAGATTCTGTTCCAGCAATGTCTGACGTTCGCCCAGTTCGACATGCTGTTGGGTGTGCGCGGCAATCTGCGCGGCCAACGGGCTCAACAGGGCGTCGAGTTCGGTTTTGCGGGCGAACTGGTGGCGTTGCGGGGCCAGTTGTTCCAGGCGCGTCAGTTTCAGCCGATCAGCGCTCAGCGTTTCCCAGTGTTGTTGCGCGCTTTGCAGTTGTTCGGCGGCGGCATGTTGCGCGTCCTGTAACTGACGCAAATCCTTGAGCCAAGTGTGCTGCTGCTCAAGCTGTTTGAGCTGCGCCTGTTGCAGCTTCAGTTGCTGTTGCGCGGTGTTGAAGCGTTCATCCAGCTCAGCGCGGGCTTCGGGCGTCAGCGGCGTGACGCCGGTCGCTTGATCCTGCAACAGCTTGTGCGCTTCGCGGGCTTCTTTGGTCTTGTCGAAAGCGCGACGACCGAGGCGGGTGTAGAGCGCGGTGTCGGTGAGCTTTTCCAGCAACTCGCTGCGGTCGTTGTCGTCCGCTTTGAGGAAGGCACTGAACTCACTCTGGGCCAGCAACACGGCGCGGGTGAACTGTTCGAAGTTCAGGCCCAGCGCGGCTTCGAGCTGGGTTTTGTACTCGCCTTTCTGGCTGGCGAGCAGTTGATCCTGATCGATATCGCGCAAGCTCTGACGGCTGGCCTGCAACTTGCCGCCAGCCTTCTCACGGGCGCGATTGGCCTCCCAGCGCGCACGATAACGACGGCCGTCGACGCCGACAAAATCCACTTCGGCATAACCTTCGCCAGTGCCGCGACGCAGCAAGGTACGCGGGTCGCCAGTGGCGATTTCACCGTCGGCGTCAGGTACTTTTGCATCGCGACCGGTGTTGTTCAGACGCGGCACGGCGCCGAACAATGCCAGGCACAAAGCATCGAGCAGGGTACTTTTGCCGGCGCCGGTCGGCCCGGTAATCGCGAACAGACCGGCGCTGGCCAGCGGTTCAGCGGTGAAATCGATTTCGAACGGGCCCGCCAGCGAGGCGAGGTTTTTCAGGCGAATCGCAAGAATCTTCATGGCTGCTCCGCCTCCATTTGCACGTCTTGCAGCAACTCGGCGAAGTCCTTGAGCGTCTGCTCATCGACCTCATTGCCGTAGTTGTCGAGCCAGGCGCGGCTGAACAATTCCTGCGGCGTCAGTTGATCGAGTTCGATCAGCGTGCTGCCATCGTCGGCGCCGTCGCGGCCACCGTTGCCGGCATATTCGGCGGCGATCCGTACCAGACGCACGGCTTTGCCTTGCAGGGCGCTTTCGACTTGATGGCGCAGATCCGGCTGCGGCTCGTCGAGGCGCACACGGACTTCCAGCCACGGTTGGCGCTGGGTTTCTGCGAGCAGGTCGATGTTTGGCAGATCCGCCAGTTGCACGAGGATTTCCGCCAGCGGTGCCGGGCCGATGCGTTGCAGATTGACCGAACGCGGAATCAGTTTCGGCTCGACGCTGACCAGGGTTTCGCCGTCCAGGGTGATGTCGAGAATCTGGTGCTGATAGCCAATCTCCGAGAACGACAACGGAATCGGCGAACCGCTGTAGCGAATCCGCTCTTCACCGTTGACCTTCTGCGGCTTGTGCAGGTGGCCGAGGGCAACGTAACTGATGCTCGGCCCGAACAGACTGGCCGGCAGCGCCTCGGCATTGCCGATGATCAGACTGCGCTCGGAGTCTTCCGAAACCGAACCACCGGCCATGTGCGCGTGGCTGATGGCGACCAGCGCCTGACCTGGTTTGCGTTTGGCATTGGCCGCTTCGATCAGCCATTCATGAACCTGACCGATACCGCGCAGATAGTTATCGCCTAGATGCGCGCCAGTCACTTCGGCAGGTCGCAAGAACGGCAGCGCCAGGCACCACGCGGCGATTTCACCGGAGGCGTCCGGCAGCGGCAGCAACAGACGCTCGGCGTCGAGCTGGCCATCGTCCAGCCACAACACCCGACCCAGCGCATGGGTGCGCAAACGGCGCATCAACGGCGCGGGCAGTTCAATGCGCGAGCCGGAATCATGGTTGCCGGCGATCATCACAATGGTCAGCAACGGTTGCTGCTCGTGGGCGCTGACGATGAAATCGTAGAGGCGTTCCTGGGCTTTGACCGGCGGATTGACCGTGTCGAAGATATCCCCGGCGATCAGCAGCACATCCGGCTGCGCCAATTGCAGTTGACGCAGCAGCCATTCGAGAAAACAGGCGTGCTCGAAATCGCGCTCCTGGCCATGCAGGTTTTGCCCAAGGTGCCAGTCGGAGGTGTGAAACAGACGCAAGGTGGACTCCGCAACAAAAAGAGGTGATGGCCGCAGGAAATGGATGGCGGCGAAAGTGCGGAGAGTTTACTGGCAAAAACGCTGACTGTGGTCGAAGTGAGCTTTTGTGGCGAGGGAGCTTGCGCCCGCTCGGCTGCGCAGCAGTCGTGAAATCAGCATGTGCGGTACGTCAGAAACAACGTAATTACAGTGAAAGGGGCTGCGCCGCAGCCCAACGCGGGCAAGCCCTTTCACCACAAAAAGTCGACTCAGGCGCTTACGACTTTGTTGATTGGCATGAAGTAGTTATCCGGCGGTTCGGGAAGTTGAGCGAGCATCTCGTGTTGTCCAGCGGCCCATTGCAGGCGTATGCGGTTGAAATAGAAGTCGTCGTGGGTGATGCGATGGATCTTCGCATCGCTGAAGCTGTCTTTCTGGTACACCAGTAAATCCAATGGCATTCCCACCGATAAATTACTGTGCATTGTCGAGTCGAACGAGATAAGCCCGCAGCGAACTGCGGTGCCGATTGACGTTTGATACGTCAGATTGCGATCAAGAACAGGTCTTCCGTACTTGCTTTCGCCTAATTGTAAAAATGGCGTATCCGGCGTCGCTTGAATGAAGTTGCCTTGCGGATAAATGCTGTAAAGATCCATCTTTCCGCCAGCTATTTGCCCGCCAACCAGGAAAGAACAGGTCAAGTCAGTTGTGTCGGATAACGGTGTACGATCCCGGCAAACCACTTCGCGAACGGTTTCAGCAACCAACGCCGTGGCATCGTACAGACTGCCGACATTCAGCAGGTTGACGCCATTTCCCGCACAACGTTGTTTGAGCAGATTGACCACCGATTGCGAGGTGGCCAGGTTGCCGGAAGTTTGCAAGGCTATGAGCCGTTCGCCGGGAGTGCTGAAGATAAACAACTTGCGGAAAGTTGAAATCTGATCAATGCCGGCATTGGTTCGTGAGTCCGAGATGAACACCAGCCCGTCGGCCAAGTGCATAGCGACGCAATAAGTCATGTTTCTGTTAACTCATAAAGTTGGAATAAGTGGTCGTGAGATATTGATAACCGTAGTGCCGGTATGTGTGACCGTAGGGGACCGTGTTTGCCGAAACTAGGGCATCGCGCTCACTTGAACATGGGCCAGCATTGATTCAGCTCCGCCGCCTCGACGCATGCCGCGTACCGGACAAGCGTCGAGATAGTCCAGACCCACTGCAAGTTTCAGATGACGCTCCGGGCGAGCCAGGCGATTGGTTACGTCGTAGGTATACCAACCATTGTCGATCCAGGCTTCGGCCCATGCGTGACTGGCCAAATGACTTTCATCTTCGGTGCATAAATAACCAGACACATAACGGGCCGGGATGCCCAGGCTGCGCGCGCAGGCGAGAAACGCATGAGTGTGGTCCTGGCAGACACCAGACCGTCCGGCGAATGCCTGTGCGGCCGTGCTGTCGACGACGGTCGTTCCGGGGCTGTAGGGCATATAGTCGGCCAACGCGTTCATCAGATCGATCAATGCCGCCCGATCGCGCCGGTCAGCGCAATGCTGCATGGCGAAATCGATCAGGTTTTCATCGGCTGAGGTCAGGTGACTGGCGCGCAAAAACGGTAACGCAGACGCGTCGTCGCGCTCGACTTCAATTGCCGGATCGATTTCCACCATCCCGTGGGCGCTGAGCACCAGAGCGTCGTAAGGTTCGTCCAGCGTCAAGACATGCAGGATATTGCCGTAGGGATCAAGTTGACTGATTACCTGACGCGGCATATCCAGTTGCCATTGCACAACGCGCTGGCGTTCGTTGTTACCGGGCGTCAAACGCAGGAGTTGAATACTGGAACTGACCTGGTTGGCATAGTTGTAAGTGGTCTGATGTTGTATGGAAAGTTTCATATGACCTCCAGATAGGAGTCATGCACGGTCTGTCCGAGGTGATTGATGTGGGCAATGTAATCGGTCAGCCAAAGGTGCAGGCCCGAATCAAATATCTCGCCGATGCCGGTGTAGCGCAGACGTGCATTCAACTCAGCGGCCAAACGCTGCGCCGGCCGACCATTGCCATTCGGCAAACTGGAAAGGATCTGATCCAGTTCTTCTATACAGGCCCGCAACGAACGCGGTACATCCGCACGCAGCAGCAACATCTCGGAGATCTGTTCCGCGCCCGGTGCATTGCGATAGATTTCGTTGAATGCCTCAAAGGATGACAAGGCACGGAGCAGGGCGCTCCACTGGAAGTAGCCGCGCGCCGATTTGTCGCTGACCTCTTCCGACTCTTCACCGAACATCTCGTAGCGTGAATCCAGCAGACGCAGAGTGTTGTCGGCGCGCTCCAGAAAAGTCCCCAAACGTATGAAGCTATAGGCGTCATTGCGCATGATGGTGCCCGAGGTCGCCCCGCGAAACAGGTGCGAGCGCTCTTTGACCCATTCGCAGAAGCGGCTGATGCCGTAACGCCCCAGTCCATTGTTGGCGATATTGCGCATTTCCAGCCAGGTGGCGTTGATGTTCTCCCACATGTCGGCGGTGATGCGTCCGCGCACGGCATGTGCGTTGGCACGGGCTGCTTGCAAACAGCAATAAATGCTGTCCGGGTTGGTTTCATCCAGGGCGAAAAAATGCAGCATGCGCTGGGAATCCAGCTTGCCATGGCGTTCCTGGTAATCCTCCAGCGTGCCCGCCGCCAACAGCGACATGGCCAGTTCGGTGCGGCCATCGGTACGCCCGGCCTGCGGCATAAGCGATAGCAGGTAACTGACTTCAAGCATGCGAGCGAGGTTTTCGGCGCGCTCAAGGTAACGGGACATCCAGTACAGATCCGCAGCGGTTCTTGAAAGCATGTTTTAGTCCTCAACTACCCAAGTGTCCTTGGTTCCACCGCCCTGAGACGAGTTCACTACCAGTGAGCCTTCGCGCAATGCCACGCGTGTCAGGCCACCAGGCACCAGACGTGTCTCGCTGCCCGACAGAACATACGGGCGCAGGTCGATGTGACGGGGTGCAATACCGCTTTCGACAAAGGTCGGGCATGTCGACAGGCACAAGGTTGGCTGGGCGATGTAAGCATGTGGACGGGCCTTGATACGGGCACGGAAGTCTTCGATTTCCGCTGCTGTTGCCGCAGGACCGACGAGCATGCCGTAGCCTCCCGAGCCTTGGGTTTCCTTGACCACCAATTCAGGCAGATGAGCCAGTACGTGGGACAAATCTTGTGGCTTTCGGCATTGCCAGGTCGGCACATTCTTGAGGATCGGTTGTTCGTCAAGGTAGAAGCGAATCATGTCGCCGACATAGGGATAGATAGATTTGTCGTCGGCCACGCCGGCCCCTACCGCATTCGCCAGAACCACGTTGCCTGCGCGGTACGCGGCAATCAGGCCGGGTACACCGAGCATTGAGTCCGGACTGAACGACAGCGGATCAAGATAGGCATCGTCGAGTCGACGATAGATGACATCCACTTGTTTCGAGCCAAAGGTGGTACGCATGTAAACATGATCATTACGCACAAACAGATCCGCACCTTCCACCAGTTCCACACCCATTTCACGGGCCAGGAACGCATGCTCGAAGTACGCGCTGTTAAAGCGACCGGGCGTGAGAACCACCGTTGTCGGGTTATCCAGCGCGCAGGAACTTTTAAGGGTGTCGAGCAACAGGTTCGGGTAATGATCGACGGCAGCCACGCGTTGCGCGGCGAAGAGTTCGGGAAACAGCCGCATCATCATCTTGCGGTTTTCCAGCATATAGCTGACGCCGCTGGGGGTGCGCAGATTGTCCTCCAGGACGTAGTAACTGCCATCTCCATCACGAACCAGATCAACCCCGGCGACATGCGCATAGATGCCTCGGTGCAGGTTCAGGCCCTGCATGGCTATCTGATAACCCTCATTCGCCAGAACCTGCTCCGCCGGAATGATGCCTTCCTTGAGAATTCGCTGTTCGTGGTAAATGTCGGCCAGGAACATGTTAAGGGCCTGAACCCGCTGAATGCAGCCACGCTCGACCATTTGCCATTCACTGGCCTTGATACTGCGCGGAATGATGTCGAACGGGATCAGCCGTTCGGTGCCTTGTTCGTCACCGTATAACGTGAAGGTGATCCCGGCGCGATGAAACAACAAATCCGCTTCGCGACGGCGCTGATCCAGAAGCTCCAGAGGAGTGTTCGCCAACCATTGCTCGAATTGTTGGTAATGCGGGCGGCAGTCATTGTTCGCATCGTACATTTCATTGAAAAAATTTCGGGACATACACCACTCCTTACCGCGTACCTGCGGTATGTACTTGCCACTTCGCATTTCAGTCAGTTCAGGTCTTTTGTTGTTGTGATGAGAGCGGAGTCTCCTTCGGCTTATCAGTTGAAAGATGTCCGGAACATCGAGTCGGCAGGAACGGCGCGGATGTCTGGCTGGCAGCATCGATACGTATCAGCGATCACTTGTGAGTTTTTCTGAAAACTCACAGCTCTTGGCATCAGATGCGGCAATCTTGGAATTCAGAGCGGTTTACTTATATGAGATATGTCCCAAATGCAGGGCAACAAATCCTGGAGACGATATTGAGTTTTTCTTTGCCTGAGCCGGGGCCGGCTTATCGTTGAACTTCGGCAAAAATATCGGTAATCGGGCGGCGAGGTTGACGCTTATGCAGTGCTCTGACCTTTCCGCTCATGCGCAGCAGTTCTTCGCTCGGTTTAGCCCATTGATCCTTTGGCAGCGGCTCTGACCATCGGCGCATCACCTCGGGCAGTATGTGTTGGCCTCTGGCGTTGATGCGGCGGATTTCCCATTCGACCAAGTGGTTGGGCACGGTCCAGAAAGTCATGACGTGGTACAGGTACCAGAAAAATCCCGACACCCGGCCTCGCTCGCCATCGCGAATTTGCTGATGCATGCGCGCGCGGGCGTTGTGGAAGGTGTGCAGGCCTTCGTGGGGCGGGTCGTCGGGGCCTTGCAGGTCTTGCTGGTACTGGATGGATTTGAGGTCGTTGACTTCATATTCCATGTAACCGCGAATGGCTTCCCAATGGCTGATCGCGATGGGCAGGCCGGCGCATGGGAATTCGACGCTGGTGAGGGTTTCGCCGTGCTGGAAACCGATGCCCATGCCGTATTGGCGACGGATGCCATGCTGGGTCGCGCTTTGGGCTTCGATGACCCAGGCTGAAAGCGATTCCCAAGGGACGAAGACCGGTTCGGTGGCGTCTTCGGGCATGAAACTGACTTCGCGGCGCTGGCGGTTGAAGCGGGTGGGGATGATTTCGGCGCGTTTGTTGTAGACATGGAGCCAGACGCAGAGGCAGATGAATAGAGTGCAAAAACCGGTTGTTAACGCCATGTCATATGAAACCAGGAAGATCCCTTCTACAGAACTCCAGGCTTCCTCCCAGCCATATCCCAGTACGAGTCCAAGAAAACCGCCAACGAGCGGGAATATAAAGGCGATCATGAAGGCACCGGTGAATGGTCCGCCTAAAGTGAGTTGCCATGAGAACACCTGAGGCGATCCCAGCCCGAAGTCCATGTACACGTCATTCAATTCACCAATATGAGGGCCGTGAGGCGGCATCGGTGTCGGAAGTGGCAATGGCGCTAGATAGGTGATCTTCCCGCCCGGAAAATGCTCGATATCTCCGGCTTTACGGGATTGTTCAAAGCGTGGTGTTTGGACGGTGTCATCAAGGTTTTTGGACATGGTCGACCAGCTCCAGTAAATGGGTTTCAACCAGCAACAGGGGCGGATGCTCGGTGACTGACTTGGGCGGCAGCGAAGGGAAACGGCCCTCACCTCGGGGATTCAAGTGAATGATGTGGGTGCGAGAGATCCACTCACCTTTGGCGTTCAACCGTTGCACGCAGACTCCCAGCTCCAGTGTCTCGACCACGGGCGACGTCGGAGCCTCACGATTCAGCGGGTATTGCAGGCATAGAATCAATGGGTTTGCTTGCACGATCTGCAAGCTGTCAGACACCTCATTGCTGATTACATCCTTGCGTTCACGCGCGGTGCCACGGCTTTCGAGTGGGCGGAACAGCCGATGGGCACCGATGCCCAGACGCAGAGATGGTTTGCCGCTGAGGGGCGGCTGGAAGTCGCTCAGATTCACCCCCGGCAACTCTAGATGAATATCACTGGGTTTCGCCCGCAAAAACAGCTTCTTGAGCAAAGTGTCATGCTCGTTCAAACCCAGTATTGCGAAAGGCGCATGGATTAATTCGCCGAGGTAACGCTGGTATTCGTCCAGGGTGTAGTTACCGCGCTCATCGCTGTCCAGACTCCAAGGTGTGGTTTTTAGCCATTTGTCGTGAGCGCTGATGTTGTAACGGTTGTGCAGCCAGGTGCCACCCAGTTCCAGGACGGTGAACAATGCACCGGCAAGGTTGACCCGAAAGAAGACTGTCGAGAGGCGTGTGCCAGCTGCGGCCCAAGCAGCTGTTCGGGCAGCAGAACTTCCGGCAGTCGCTACTTGATAGGAGGCGAGTACGGTATGACTAAGGCCGTAAACGTTAACAGCAGCCATGCCGCCGGCTCCGACTGTGGCAAGAGCTGCACTGTTCTGAGCTGCTCGGTTACCGCTGCGCGTCGCGTTCTGCCAGTTCTGCTGCTGCGCATTTAGGCTGGCCAATGAAGATACAAAACCGAACAAGTACGTAGCGAAACCCAACCCCATATGAATCTTCCCCATCTGCACACGTACGCTCTCCAAAGCGTGATATTGCCCTGCTGCGATCAACCTATTGCTACGTGCCTTCAGCGCAGTGTCTGCCAGATTCTGTGCAGCGGAAAATCCTGCGGCACCTGTGGTTGCTACTGCGTTAGCAAATGGCTTCCAAACTCGTTCGTTCCCGGTTTGCTTCAACATCTCCCGATAAACCACCACCAAATTCACCGCCTGCGCCAAAAACACCAACAACCCAATCCCCTCACTCTTAATCAAATCCGCCCTCGGCACACTCTGTACCCCCAACCGAATATTCTTCAGCAAACTCCGCACTTCCTGCTGCTGCGCCGGGGCAAACACCACCGTCACTCCCGCGCGGGACGGCGTTGCACCGTAGGTGCGCACCGAGGCATCCGGCAGTTCTGCAATCGGGCTCATCGCTCCCGCCAGTCGACCTTCGAGCTGTGTCAATTGCGCCCGAACCCGCACGATCTCGGTCTGCAACTCCATCGCTTGTGGTGTCTTGTGTCCCGCGAGGTTTTTGTTGTGGGTCAGCCGATTGCGTTCCTTGGTCAGGCTTTTGAGCTCCGCCCGTTCCCTGAGCACGTCCTTGATGTCGGTTTGCAGCGCCGCGTGTTCCGCCGGGGTGGCGACGGTGAAGGTCACGCCCGTGCTTCGCGCCGCATCGAGAATCCGTGCCGGCAGTGCTTTGGGCAGATGGCGAAACAGTTCGTCGAGGTCGGGGACTTTTCCTCCCTCCAGATCGAAACCTGCCAGTGCGCGGCTCAGGCCCAGATTCAGCGCCGGGCTGTAGCTGTGCTGCACCGCGTCGGCGAGGGCGCTGGTGTGTTCGGGAAATGAGTCGAGGGCTGGCAGGTGCGGTTGTTCGGCTTTTCGCAGGGTTTCCAGCCAGTGCGGCAGTTTGCTGTACAGGCTGGTTCCCGCATTGGACAACAGGCTGTATTGCGCCAGCAGCTCAGGCCTGACCCGCAGCGGCAAAGTGTAAAACGCAGGGCGTGTCAGCTCCGGGTGTTCTTCTAGAAAAGCCAGCATCTTTTCACTGGCGTGATCGCTGCGGCAGATGTCTTTGATGCAGGCGTATTCGGCGGCGAAAACCTCGGCCAATTGCTGCGGTTTGTGCGCATCGTAGTACCAGGCCGAGCGATGGAAACGCCCGGCGCAGACCAAATCTGTACGGTCTTCAGTGATGCGATCGAGCAAGCGATTCCAGCGTCCGATATCGGCGCGATGCTGGAACAGCATGTCGTCCATGGCGGGTCGATCAATGAAGTCGTTGATTCCGCGTTTCCCGGTGAAACTGGAGCCCTCGATCACGTCCTCGATGCGCTTGTTTTGCTCCTTGCCGAGCTTGACCAGCGTCTTCAAGTGGCGCTCGACGAAGTCATCGGGAGCCATCGAAAAGTGCTCGCGGGTGTAGTAACTGCGATCCGCGTCTTCTATGGCGCGGCTATGGGCCATGATGTCTGGAGCGCCACCCTGATACCTGAGCATCTTCCGTGCTTCGGCTTGGGCTTCGTTGCGTAATTGCACCAGCGCAGGCGGGACGGGCACCTCGTCCAGCTCGACCTTGCCGCCCTTGTTCAGGTAGTCGAGCAAGGCTTTGCGCGTGTGTTCCCGGGTCGGTTCAGGCAACTGTTGCAGATCGCCAAGCAGGGCTTTGACTGCCGGGTCGTCGCTGACCTTGTCGAGGTTGCCGACGTCAGCCGGACTGAGCTGACTCAAGGATTCGATATAGCAGGCCAGCAAATAATCCCGTTCGTTGTGCCCGGTATTGCTCCAGTGATCAATCCAGCCGACCACCGTGTCTTGATAGTCAGCCAGATCACGCAGTACGCCGAGGTCGTCCTGCACCACGAGGAACAACGTGTCGTTCTGATAGGCCGGGCGTACTGAACCGAGAAACTCGCCAATATGCGCATCGCGAAAGCGCCGGGGCTGCTCCCACAGATACGGTTCGCGTTCGTGCTCGGGGGCGTTGCTGACGTGCACCGTGGGCATCAGAACGGCGTCTGGTGGCGAGTCCTGCGCGAAGTTGGCGCGGTCTTTCTCCAGTTGTGTCTGCTGGGCCGGCACCGTCGCGATCTCCGCCAGCCACTGCCCGGCCTGTTCCACCGTCAGCAGGTGTTCGCCACCGGTTTCGCAATTCACCGGGCCAAGGTCGACGGCCTGCATGAAGTGTTCGCGCTCTTCGCGGCTGTCGGTCACTTGCGCGCATTTGGCGGCGGTCCATTGAACCTCGGCGAAGCACACGTGCAACTGACTGCGCCGGGAAAACACCAGCGCCGGAGACTCTTCGATGGGCGTGCGCTGATCGCTGGCTACCTTGGCGCCCTTGTGCAACAAGGCGCTGACCAAACCATTGCGAATCCGGTATTCATGCAAATGACCGGTGACGCTGTCGATCACATACAGCCAGCCATCGCGCAGCATGCGAATGCCGAGCGGTCGCGTTTTCAGGGAGTAGGGCAGTTGCAGCGAGGCGCTTGGGTCGAGGGGGTTTTCCACCAGCCCGTAACGCAAGGGCAGCAGTTGCACATGGGGTTGACGCAAGGGGCAGGCGCCGGGTGAGCCGATGGCGGTTTTCGGGGCCGCAGCGGCGGCAAGGTTGGCAGGCGAGTTCATGGGCGGCCCCGTTGGCTGGCCCAGTCGTGGGCAAGGGTAGCGGCCAGCGCAACGCGCTCGCCGGGTGATTGCAGCGATGGCGAATGCAGTAATCGATGGATGTGCGGGTGCTGGTCGAGCGGGGAACCGTCCAGCGAGGCCAGAACATTGGCGTAATAGAGCAACTCGGATTGGCTGCTCAAGCCCAGGGCTTGCGCCTGCGCAAATAGCTGCTCAAGCGCTGGCCAGCGCAAGGCCAGGGTTGCGCCGCGTTGCTGTTGCGGGAAGTAGCTGAGTAAATGGACATCGAGATCGAGCAGCGCACGGCGTTGATCAACTCGATCCAGTGCCGAGTTCTGTTCCGGCGTCAGGCGATAGGGGATTGGCAGGTCAGGGCACTCGGATTGCCGAGACTGCTGACGATGCCAGCTCGCGCCAACGCAATCGGGGGTGACTACTGAGCAAAGCGGGCCAAACAATCGCTGATCACCGCTGCCAAACAGCGCCCGCGCAACGGCGGCGTCGGCCAGTCGCAGCATCACCGGCAGACCTTCCGGCATTTCCACTGTCAGCAGTTTTCGCAAGTGTTGAGCGACGCCATGCGCGTGCTCCGAGCTGAACAGCAACACACCCCATTCTTCATGGGCATGCGCCATGTAGAACTGAAAAACCGCCGACTCAGGGTGTTCGATTGTCACCAGCAGTGGCGAGATATCCCGCAGCTCGGTGAAGGGCGGGCAGTCGAACAATGCGATGCTGCTGAAGCCGGGACAGTGCTGTTGCAAGCGCTCCGGCAAATTGATTTGGGTTGCGCCGTCGAGCAATACAAAAGCCTGTTGCTCATTCCACGGCAGGTCAGTGGGCAGTGAGGTCGAAAGATTCATGCCTGGGCTGCCTCGCACATCAGGCAACGTGAATTGCGCGCCGCGACCATTGTTCGGCGCTGCTGGGGCGGATCGACCGCTGCGCTCAATATCGGCAACGCTCCCGGCATCAATGGTGCAGCTGACAGCACGACCGCAGGTGCGCCGCCCTGAACGATCGGCACGCTGCTGCAAATGCCCTCCGGCCCCAGCGTCAACCAATGGCCACCGGCCTTGATCGTCACGTGGGCACCGCCATCGATGACCACTTGTTGGCCAGCGCCGAAGTGGATTTGCTGGCTCGCACTGAGCCGCTGACTGGTGACGCGAATGTGCCGGTCGCCTTGCACCCACAGGTGATCGTCCTGCTTGAGTTCGGTCAGGCGATTGCCGTGGGTCAGATGGTGTTCGTCGCTGCGCAGGTCATGGCTGCAAATGCCGCCGACCACCACCGAGCGCTGATTGTCGACCTGAACCCGTTGGTCATTGAGCACCAGTTGAACAAAGTCACGCTGAGCACGGATGGCGATTTCTTCGGCGCCTTTTCTGTCCTCGATCCGTAGCTCGTTGTAACCGCCACCTCCGGGGCTGCTCTGACTGCGCCAGATGCTGCGCGTCTGTTCGGCGGGCAAGTCGAGTGGCACCGGCGTCACGGCATTGGGCAGGCAACTCTGGATAAACGGTTTGTCGGGATCACCTTCAGTGAATCCGACCAGCACTTCCATGCCGACGCGGGGAATCTGCACGCTGCCGTATTGGTCATGGGCCCAGCCTGTGGCGACACGCAGCCAGCAACTGGATTGCTCATTGAGCTGACCTTCGCGATCCCACAGCAACTGCACTTTCACGCGGCCGTAGGCGTCGCAGTAGATCTCCTCGCCGGACGGCCCGGTCACCACCGCGTGCTGGTTGCCGTTCACCCGTGGTTTCGGGTGCTCCAGCGCGGGTCGGTAAATCACCTCCCAAGGCGTGGCAACAAAGTCGTTGCGGTAGCCCTGTTTGAATCCATCTTCGCTGCCAGCGTCGGTCGCCGATTCCTCCAGCACTTGTGGTTGTTTGCCCGTGTGATCGACGCTGGTCAGCAGCCATAAACCGTTAAAGTCAGCGCGCGGGTGCTCGCACAGGTCGAGGAAACTGCCACTGCGCAGCAGGCTTTGATTGCTGCGACCTTGTCCCTGGCGGTAATCGGCGCGATGGCGCTCAAGGGCGCGCTGGCTCAGATGAGTGCCGCGTTCACGATGGATGAACTGCCCCGGAAAGGCGTAATCCTCAAGTGCGGGAAGCCGCGTGTCCCGGGCCTCGGCATCCAGTTGCACGGTGGGCCGTTCGAAGTGATAGTCGCGGCGACTGACGTGGCTGGTACGGGTTTCCAGGCGTACGTTGAAGCGATCGATTACCGAGGTGTCGGCCACCATGCCGCTGTCTTGTACATAGGCGGTCGGGGCACCGGGTCTGGGGAAAACGGTCTGGTCGTCGCCAAACACCAACAGATGTCCAGCGCTGCTGTGCTGGAAGTGAAAGTGCAGACCTTCTTCCTCGCACAAGCGCTGGATGAAGTGCAGATCCGTCTCGTTGAATTGCACGCAGTACGGACGTGGCGGATATTCCGCGCTCAGCTGGAAACGCCAGACATCCGCCTGCATGCCGTGGTCGAGCAACACCTTGGCGATGATCTGCGGCACGCTCTGCTGCTGAAAGATTCGCTGGTTATGGCGGTGGGCGAGATAGGCCAGATACGGCACCAGCACGATCTGGTAACGCGTCAGACGCGTGCCGGAGTCACCTTGTCCGATTCGATAAATCTGCCCATGCAGACCGGCGCCATTGGCGCTGAAAGAGAGAAAGGCCGGACGGTGCAGCAGCGATTCGAGATCAAGGTCGCGACGCTCGCTGACCAGTTCGAGTTCGACCTTGTAGGTTTGGTTGAGCGCTTCCTTGGCTCGGAACTCATGTACCTGAAAGTCATGGGTAAAACCTTCGATATCGAGTCTGAAAACGACGGGTTTGCCAGCAGTAAGCATCCACTTTTCCCTGTGTCTGTTTAAGGCACAGGACTTTGTGTGGAGCGACCCAATCAGTGAAGTCAGACAAATCGAAGTTTGATGTAGGGCTTTTCTGATTAGGCAGAAAAGCGCGCTGTCAGGCTATAAGTCCTACAGACATTACTTAACTGCGTTGAATCAGGTAGGAGCTCACGAGTGAAACGAGGCAGCGATCTTTTGACTTTGGTTTTAAAGACCCAAGATCAAAAGATCGCTGCCTCGTTTCACTCGTGAGCTCCTACAGGAAGGGGGTTTATTTGGGGTAGAGGGGGGGCAGGCTGCTGTCGGTTGTCGGGTCCTGGACCCGTTCGGCCATCGGAATTGTGCGGATTGCGCGCCACAAATCCTCACCCTGCCAATGCTGGCCGGTTTCGCTATAGAGCGCGCCGTTCAAGCCGTCGAGGGCGTCGGACAGCGGTACAAAACGCGCGGCCATGTCGGCCAGGGTTTCCGGCTGCTGGCGTGCCCAGGCATCGAGTGCCTGGCGGGTGGCTTGCGGGTCGTTGGCCTGGCTTGCGCGTTTGATGTCATCCAGCAGCGTGCGCGGGCTCGGGCCGGTTTGTGCGGCGCGCAGGATCGCCGGTTGCCAGCGCGCACGCCACCACAAGCCGAAGCCGAGCAGGGTGGTGCAGGCCAGAATCAGTGTGCTGAGTTTCCACCACCATAGTGCTTCGCTGTCTGCCGTGCTCATGACTGGCGAGTTGCCGGCCGGGGTATCGACTTGCAGGCTCGGGTTGTTCACCACTTGCAGGGTGCGCGCGGGCAGGCTGCTGTGTTCCAGGTGATCCTCGAAGGTGTTCCACCAGATCACGTCCACCGTCGGCAACTCGATTGAGCCGCTGCGGCTTGGCACCAGTGCTTCGCGTTCTTCGCGGGTGCCGATCAGGCCACGGTCGCTGCTCTGGTTGCTCAGCACTGGTTGATCCGGGTAGCGGCGCAGGCCGTTGGCCTCGGTGCCGGGCAGTGCCGGCAGTTGCGAGCTGGCGAGGCCTTCGACTTTCAGCGTCAGAATACGAGTCAGTGAATCACCGACCTGAGTGTGATTCGGCTCCGGATTCCAGCTCTCGCTCAGCGTCAGGCTGCGTGCCGGCAGCCAAGGCGCATCGGCGGGGTAAGTCAGCGGTTTCGGTTTGACCGTCAGCTCCATCGGCGTGGAGTTGATGCGCAGCAGCTTGCCGGTTTTCGGTCCCTGCGCGTTGGCATCCTGTGTCGATTGAGTGTCGACCAGTGTGGCGCTGAAGGTCTGCGGCGCGATAGTCAGCGAACCGCTGTGTTGCGGATAGATCGCATAGCGCATCTCGATCACGCCGTGGCGCATGCCGTTGATGTCTTTTTCGTAGGTACGGGTGTCGCCCAGTTGTTCGACGCGGGCATCGGTGACTTCCAGCGGGGTCAGACTGCTGTCGTCATACAGCGAGACCGAATGGTAAATGCGCAGGGTCAGAATCGCCTGCGCCTGCACGTAGACGCTGGGCTGGTCGAGGCTGGCCTGGATAAACACCGGATCGAGGCTGTTTTTGTCTTCGCGGGTATCGCTTTCGACCACTTGCACGGTGATCGGCTGGCTCTGTACGTCGCCCATTTGCAGCGGCGGAATAACCACGCTGCCGTTCTGCCGGGGCAGCAGGGTAATGATCCAGCGCGTGGTCGCGTGGCTATCGGCATTGAGCGTATTCAACTGGTTGACCTGCCGCGTGCCGCGCACTTCGAACAGCGGCTCCAGCGGTGTCAGGTCAGGTTTGCCGAACTGCGTGACGTCATTGGATTCGAGGGTGAGTTCGACCGTCTCGCCGGAGTTCAGGCGACTGCGATCCACGCTGGCAGTCAACTCGGCCGCGTTGGCGGTGGCCGTGCAGATCAGCAGGGGCAGCAAGAGAGCGGTGAAACGGGTCATCGAGTTTTTTCCTGATCCTGATGTTGTTGCTGTTCGTACCAGAATTTGCGTCGCAGCAGTTCGCCCGGGTTGTCCGGGATCTTGCCCAGCCATTGTTCCAGTGCCTGACGTTGTTCGCCCTGAAGATTATCTTCGTCGGGATGCAGCGTCGGCGTAGTGCTTTGTTCTTCGTCCGGCTCGTTGTTCGGCACTTCGTTCGGGCCTGGCAGCGGCGGCGGGGTGGCGGTCGGCGGTTCGCTGGCCGGCTCGGCAGTTTGCGCTTCGCTGTGGTTTTCACTTTTGACCGCCGTTGGTGGCGCGGTCGCTGGCGGTGGTTCATCGCCCGGTATGCTTTGTTGCTCCGGTTGTCGCTCCGGCTCAGCGGGTGGCGGGGTGTTTTTCTGCTTGAGCAGACTTTCCACCAGCGCCTTGTTGGTCAGTGCCGGGCGCAAATCCGGTTGCAGCTCCAGCGCCTGTTCGTAGGCATCGATGGCCGCTTCCAGCTCGCCGCTTTTCGCCAGGGCGTTGCCACGATTGTAGTGGGCGCGGGCATCGCTGCCTTCGGCAAAGCGCTGGGCGGCGCCACTGTAGTCGCCGGCCTCGTACAACGCCACCCCTTGCCATTGATGGTCTTCGAAATGTTCCGCCGCTTCGGCCGGACGTTTCTGCTTGAGCAGGTGCAGCCCTTGTTGATCGGGACGCAGCCACAGATCCTGAAAGTCAAAAGCGTAGCTCGGTTGCGGCAGGCACAGCAGCAATGGCAGGCAGAACAACCAGCCCCGACGTCCCGCGCAAGCCGCCAGCAGCAACAGCGGCAACAGCAGCCAATAGCCCTGATCCGCCCAAGTATCGAGACGCAGGATCTGCCCGTCGTTGCGCAAGCTGCGCGGGCCGTCGAGCAAACCGAGGGCGCGCAAATCAGCTTCGTCGAGCCGCGCGTTGTGGTATTCGCCGCCCACACTATTGAGGAAGGCGCCGAGGCCCGGGCTGTCGAGTTGCGGCACGCGGATCGCGCCTTGGTCATCCTTGAGGAAACTGCCGTCCTCCTGCGCAATCGGCGCGCCTTCAGCCGTGCCGACACCGAGCATCAGCAACTGCGCGGATTGTCCGCTCAGCGCACGGCGTATGCCTTGGCGTTCTTCTTCCGATAGCGATGAACCGATCAACAGAATCCGTCCCTGCCCGAGTGCGCCCTGTTTCAGCAGTGCCAGCGCTTTGCTCACGGCAAGGTCGGCGCGATGGCCGCTTTCGGGCATCAGCGATGGCTTGAGCGCATCGAGCAGATTACGACTGGTCGCCAGGTCATCCGACAACGGCACCAAGGTATGCGCGCTGCCTGCGTAAACGACGATGCCAGTCTGCGAATCACTGCGCGCCTGCAACAGGTCGAACAGCTTGCGCCGCGCCTGTTCCAGCCGGGTTGGCGGCGAGTCGGTGGCGAGCATTTCCGGAGTCAGCTCCAGCACCACCACCAACGGGTCGGCGGGTTTCTGGCTGGTTTGTTCGACGCGTTCCCAGCTCGGCCCGAGCAACGCCAGCATCGCCAACAGCCACGCACCGCCGAGGACGATCCACGGCAGTTTACTGTCGCGTCCGTTGCCGCCGCTGAGCAGGGTGGCGTGGAAGGCTGGCGGCAGAATCATCTGCCAGCGTCCGGCGCGTTTTTGCCGGTGCCAGAGTTTCCACAGCAGCCAGCCCAGCAGCGGCAACAGCAATAGCCACCAAGGGCGGAACCAGTGCGGCCAGAGCGCAATCATCGGCGCCTCCGCAGACGCAGGCGCTTGAGACGCTCACGCCAGTCAGGCAACGGACTTTGCAGATACAGCTCCTTGGTAAACAGGCGTTGCAGCGGGTTGTCCGGCCACAATTCGCGCACGACCAGCAACAGGCTCAGCAGCAACGCCAGTGCCAGCGGCCACTGATACAACGCTTGCGCCGGGCGGGCCTGCGTCGGTTGCTGAGCCACGGGTTCCAGCAGGTCAAGGGTGTCCTTGATCGCTTGCAGCTCTTTACCGTCACGAGCGCGGAAATACCGGCCACCAGTGGCGTCGGCAATCGCCTTGAGCGCCGGCTCGTCGAGATCCAAACTCGGATTGGTCCCGAGCAGGCCGGTGCTGCCGCTTGCTTCAGGATCGGCGCCGATGCCGATCGGGTAGATTTTCACGCCTTCACTGGCTGCCAGTTTTGCCGCAGTCAGCGGGTCGATTTCACCACCGTTATTGGCGCCGTCAGTCACCAGAATCAGCACGCGGCTTTGCGCGGGCCGCAGGCGCAGGCGTTTCAGGGCGAGGCCGATTGCGTCGCCGATGGCGGTGTTCTTACCAGCAATGCCGATGCGCGCCTCGTCGAGCCAGACCCGTACCGTGTGGCGGTCGAAGGTCAGCGGTGCTTGCAGGTAGGCCTGACTGCCGAACAGGATCAGCCCGACCCGATCACCCTCGCGGCTTTCGAGAAAGTCGCCGAGCAAATGCTGAACCAGCGACAAGCGGCTGACGTCTTCGTCTTGCCACTGCATGTCGGGGAAATCCATCGAGCCAGACACGTCCACCGCCACCAGCAAGTCGCGACCGCTGGCGGCAATCGGTAATGGTTCGCCAAGCCACTCCGGGCGTGCCGAGGCGATCAGCAACAACAGCCACAACAGGATGAACGGCGTTTGCTGGCGCCAGGCTGGCAGATTGGCCCGCGCACGACGGCGGGCCAGACCTTCGAGGTCAGAGAGGAAACTCACCTTCAACGCCGGCTCGCCGCTGTCGGCCACCGGCAGCACGATGCGCATCAGCCACGGCAGCGGCAGCAGCACGAAGATCCACGGCCAGGCGAACTCAAACATGTTTGCGAATCCAGGTGTCGACGGCTTGAGTCAGACCAGCAATGGCCTTGTCATCGAGTTTGCACTCGGGTTTGTACGCACCTTCCACCAGCACCATCCAGCGCGTCAGGCCCGCTGCCGGGCAACGATTGTCGAGGAACGCCAGCCATTTGCGGCCATTAAGTGTGTGGCTCTGGCTGTAGGGATAGTGATTGCGACAGAGGCGCTTGAGCAGGCCGTTGAGTTGTTGCAACCACGCACCGGCAGGCGCGCCATCGTACGGTTTGGGCATCTGCGCCAGTTCGAGGAGGGCGGCGATGCGCACCGGATCGAGCGGCTGTTCGGCGCGCACGATTGAGCGTTTCTTGACGGGAATAAAGCGGCGCAAACGCCATACCGCAAAACCGAGCAGCGGCAACAACAAAGCCAACAGCCACCAGCCCGGCGCCGGTGGCCAGAAGGCTATCGGTGGCGGGGAAATCAATGGTTGCAGTTGCTCGAGGCCGTTCATCGACCTTTCCCCGGGCGTTGCGGATTGAGGAATTCGCGCATCTGCTCGACCATTTCACTTTGCGTGCTCAGTGGCATCAACAGCACACGCAGTTTTTGCGCGAGCAATTCCCAGCGGGCGATGCGTGCTTCAGCCTGGGCGCGGTAAGTCTGGCGCAGTTCAAAATTCAGCGTGTCGAGTTCCAGTTGCGCGCCGCGCTCGGCAAACCGCAGCAGTCCGGCGGCGGGCAGGGCATGGTCCAGTGGGTCGGACAGTGGCAGCAGCAACAGGTCGCAATGCCGCGACAGCAGGCCCAACTGTTGCTCGGCGCTGTCGGACAGGGCGCGTTCGTCACAGATCACAATCGCCAGACTGCCCGGGCGCAATACCTCGCGGGCACGGCGCAGGGCCACACCAAAGGCATCACGATCCGGCTCGCGCTCGGTGTGCAGCGACTGGTTGACCTTCACCAGACGGTTAAGCAGTTGCAGCAGGCTTTGTTTGCTGCGCCGTGGCTTGATTTCGTAATGCTCGTTGTCGCCAAACACCAGTCCGCCGACACGGTCGTTGTGGCCCAGTGCGGCCCAGCCGATCAGCGCCGCGACTTGTGCGGCGAGTACCGATTTGAACATCAGTCCGGAACCGAAAAACAGCCGCTGGCTCTGCTCGACCATGATGAAAATCGGTCGTTCGCGTTCTTCATGGAACATTTTGGTGTGCGGTTCTTGCGTGCGTGCCGTAACGCGCCAGTCGATGGTGCGTACGTCGTCGCCGGCCTGATAAACCCGAACCTGATCGAAGTCGACGCCGCGCCCACGGAATTTCGAGTGATGCAGACCGATCAGCGGGCTGCGCTGGCTCGGCGTCGAAAACAACTGCACTTCACGCACGCGGTGACGCATCTCGATCAGCTCGGCGAGGCTGACGCGAATACCCGGTTCGGACGGCAGAGGGGCGTTCATCAGGGTCAAGCGACGGCTACGACGTCGAGAATCCGCTGCACCACCCGATCCTGGTCGATGCCCGCTGCTTCAGCTTCAAACGACAGGATGATGCGGTGACGCAACACATCGAACAGCACTGCCTGAATATCTTCCGGGCTGACGAAGTCGCGACCGGCCAGCCAGGCGTGAGCCCGGGCGCAACGGTCGAGGGCAATCGAGCCTCGCGGGCTGGCGCCATAGGCGATCCACTCGGCCATCTCCGGATCGAACTTGGCCGGGGTGCGCGTGGCCATGACCAGTTGCACCAGATATTCCTCCACGGCGTCAGCCATGTACAGACCGAGGATTTCCTTGCGTGCGGCGAAGATTGCCTGCTGGCTGACCCTGCGTTCGGGTTTGGTTTCACCGTTCAAGGCTTCGCCACGGGCCTGTTGCAGGATACGGCGCTCGACGGCGGCGTCCGGGAAACCGATTTTGACGTGCATCAGGAAACGGTCGAGTTGAGCTTCCGGCAGCGGATAGGTGCCTTCCTGTTCAATCGGGTTCTGCGTGGCCATCACCAGAAACAGCGGCGATAGCTCATAAGTGCTGCGCCCGACGCTGACCTGACGTTCGGCCATCGCTTCGAGCAATGCCGACTGGACCTTGGCCGGGGCGCGGTTGATTTCGTCCGCCAGTACCAGATTGTGGAAGATCGGCCCTTGCTGGAACACGAAGCTGCCGGTTTCCGGGCGATAGATCTCGGTGCCGGTGATGTCCGCCGGCAGCAGGTCGGGGGTGAACTGGATGCGATGGAACTGGGCTTCGATACCCTCGGCGAGTTCTTTGATCGCTTTGGTCTTGGCCAGACCCGGAGCACCCTCGACCAACATATGGCCGTCGGCGAGCAGGGCGATGAGCAAACGCTCGATGAGCTTTTCCTGGCCGAGAATCTGCGTTGAAAGAAAGGTTCGCAGCGCCAGTAGCGCTTCACGATGTTCCATCGGTGACTGTTCCTGGAAAGGGTGGCCACGGGCGTTCGAATAATGCCGGGGCTGGGGGCGTTACTTTAATCCATCGAGGGGGGTGGCGACTAACGGCATTTTGCGCAAAGTGCGGGAAATGACTGCAAGAATTGTTGGATTTTTGTAGATACCAAGAGGTGCGGTGACTGTTATGGCCCCATCGCTGGCAAGCCAGCTCCCACATTTGCAACACCTCGGTAACTGTGGGAGCTGGCTTGCCAGCGATGAGGCCAGTCCAGGCAGCATCAAATCTCGCTGATAAAGGTGCCGGTCCCGTCGAGGATGTTCTTCAGGGTTTCTTCAACTTCCGCCAGATCCGCTTTATCCGTGCTGTGGATGATCTCCAGCACATCATCGCCATTCAGCGCATCAGCATCGCCGGCAGCAATTTCGATCTTCAGCAGGGTCGCGGTCAAAGTGACCTTCACGCCATCAAGGGTCGAAGGCTCGCCATCCAGCGTAATTTCCAGTTCGTCTTCGTCCGGATAGCGGCTCATCAGGAACATGTCGCCCTTGTCGCTGTGACAGCAGAGCATGGCCATGTTGTCTTCTTCGTCGTCGCACGGGTTGACGATCAATAGGGCGGTGGTCATTTGCATGGGAAATTCCTGATTCGACAGGCGTGGTGAACGCCGAAAGCGCAATTCTGCCAGTCCGGGGGAATTTCTGCATGAACGACTGTCAGACAAGGGGCGTGAACGCTCAGAGTGTTGCTGGTCATTTCTAGTACCAGAATGTTGCAAAACCGCTCTGAAAACACCCGTTCCGCCCCGTGGCTGCTAGTGTTGTTGCCCAGTACAGGTCGCTGTTTACGTGCCGATGACCGAATATGTCGCAGCACCGCAAGCAGACACATTGTCGCACCCATTAAGCTGCGCAACGGATGAGCACCCGTAAAGACATTGTCGGCAGCCCCGGCAGTCGTTTTTGCAGATGCCCATTCAATGGAAGGTGAATGTGACCTGAGTGTCTCGTCCAGCTTCACCCACCTGTCACCCTGTTTCCTCTGCCCGAGAATCAGGAACAGGGCGACGGAGGCCCCGAAAAGGGGTTTTGCAAGCGACGCTTTCCATCAATAACAAGCCCCAAGCGGAGTACCACAGATGGCGTTCTTCACCGCAGCCAGCAAAGCCGACTTCCAGCACCAACTGCAAGCGGCACTGGCGCAGCACATCAGTGAACAGGCACTGCCACAAGTGGCGCTGTTCGCTGAACAATTCTTCGGCATCATTTCGCTGGAAGAGCTGACTCAACGTCGCCTATCAGACCTCGCTGGCTGTACTCTTTCTGCGTGGCGCCTGCTTGAGCGCTTCGATCACGCGCAACCGCAAGTGCGCGTCTACAACCCTGATTACGAACGCCACGGCTGGCAGTCGACCCACACTGCGGTCGAAGTCCTGCACCACGACCTGCCATTTCTGGTCGATTCGGTGCGTACCGAACTGAACCGTCGCGGCTACAGCATCCATACCCTGCAAACCACCGTGCTCAGCGTACGTCGTGGCAGCAAGGGCGAGTTGCTGGAAATCCTGCCGAAAGGCACCTCCGGCGAAGGCGTATTGCACGAATCGCTGATGTACCTGGAAATCGACCGCTGCGCCAACGCGGCCGAATTGAATGTACTGAGCAAAGAGCTGGAACAGGTTCTCGGTGAAGTCCGCGTTGCGGTCGCCGATTTCGAGCCGATGAAAGCCAAGGTGCAGGAAATCCTCACCAAGCTCGACAACAGCAAGTTCGCCGTCGATGCCGACGAGAAGACCGAAGTCAAAAGCTTCCTGGAATGGCTGGTGGGCAACCATTTCACCTTCCTCGGCTATGAAGAGTTCGTGGTGACCGATCAGGCCGATGGCGGCCACATCGAGTACGACCAGAACTCGTTCCTCGGCCTGACCAAACTGCTGCGCACCGGCCTGACCTACGAAGACCTGCGCATCGAAGACTATGCGGTGAACTACCTGCGCGAACCGACCCTGCTGTCGTTCGCCAAGGCTGCGCATCCGAGCCGTGTACACCGTCCGGCTTACCCGGACTATGTGTCGATCCGCGAGATCGACGCCGACGGCAAAGTCATCAAGGAACACCGTTTCATGGGCCTCTACACCTCCTCGGTGTATGGCGAGAGCGTACGGGTCATCCCGTTCATCCGCCGCAAGGTCGAAGAAATCGAAACCCGTTCCGGCTTCCAGTCCAAGGCTCACCTGGGCAAGGAACTGGCGCAGGTTCTCGAAGTGCTGCCGCGTGATGACCTGTTCCAGACTCCGGTCGACGAACTGTTCAGCACCGTGATGTCGATCGTGCAGATCCAGGAACGCAACAAGATCCGCGTGTTCCTGCGCAAAGACCCGTACGGTCGTTTCTGCTACTGCCTGGCCTACGTGCCGCGCGACATCTATTCCACCGAAGTACGCCAGAAAATCCAGCAAGTATTGATGGAGCGCCTGAAGGCTTCCGACTGCGAGTTCTGGACCTTCTTCTCCGAGTCCGTGCTGGCACGCGTACAGCTGATTCTGCGTGTTGATCCGAAGAACCGTCTGGACATCGACACGCTGCTGCTGGAAAAAGAAGTGGTTCAGGCCTGCCGCAGCTGGCAGGACGACTACGCCGCACTGACCGTCGAAAGCTTCGGCGAAGCCCACGGCACCAACGTGCTGGCTGACTTCCCGAAAGGCTTCCCGGCCGGCTACCGCGAGCGTTTCGCTGCGCATTCGGCCGTGGTCGACATGCAGCACCTGCTGAGCCTGAACGAAAAAAATCCGCTGGTGATGAGCTTCTATCAGCCACTGGGTCAGGTTTCCGGTCAGCGCGAACTGCACTGCAAGCTGTATCACGCCGATACGCCGCTGGCGCTGTCCGACGTGCTGCCGATTCTGGAAAACCTCGGTCTGCGCGTGCTGGGTGAATTCCCGTACCGTCTGCGTCACACCAATGGCCGCGAGTTCTGGATTCACGACTTCGCGTTCACCGCCGCTGAAGGCCTGGATCTCGACATCCAGCAACTCAACGACACCCTGCAAGACGCGTTCGTCCACATCGTCCGTGGCGATGCCGAGAACGATGCGTTCAACCGTCTGGTACTGACCGCCGGCCTGCCATGGCGCGATGTTGCGCTGCTGCGTGCCTACGCCCGTTACCTGAAGCAGATTCGTCTGGGCTTCGACCTCGGTTACATCGCCAGCACCCTGAACAACCACACCGACATCGCTCGCGAGTTGACCCGGTTGTTCAAGACCCGTTTCTATCTGGCGCGCAAGCTCACCGAAGACGATCTGGAAGACAAGCAACAACGTCTGGAACAAGCGATTCTGACGGCTCTGGACGATGTCCAGGTGCTCAACGAAGACCGCATCCTGCGTCGTTACCTCGACCTGATCAAAGCCACGCTGCGTACCAACTTCTATCAGACTGATGCCAACGGCCAGAACAAGTCGTACTTCAGCTTCAAGTTCAACCCGCACGCGATCCCTGAGCTGCCGAAGCCAGTGCCGAAGTTCGAAATCTTCGTCTACTCGCCACGCGTCGAAGGCGTGCACCTGCGCTTCGGCAACGTTGCCCGTGGTGGTCTGCGCTGGTCCGACCGTGAAGAAGACTTCCGTACCGAAGTCCTCGGTCTGGTGAAAGCCCAGCAAGTGAAGAACTCGGTCATCGTGCCAGTGGGTGCGAAGGGCGGCTTCCTGCCGCGTCGTCTGCCACTGGGCGGCAGCCGTGACGAGATCGCGGCCGAGGGCATCGCCTGCTACCGCATCTTCATTTCCGGTCTGCTGGACATCACCGACAACCTGAAAGACGGCGCACTGGTACCGCCATTGAACGTGGTTCGCCACGACAATGACGACCCGTACCTGGTAGTCGCAGCGGACAAGGGCACTGCAACCTTCTCCGACATCGCCAACGGTATCGCCATCGACTACGGTTTCTGGCTGGGTGACGCGTTCGCTTCCGGTGGTTCTGCCGGTTACGACCACAAGAAGATGGGCATCACCGCCAAGGGCGCGTGGGTTGGCGTACAACGTCACTTCCGCGAACGCGGCATCAATGTTCAGGAAGACAGCATCACTGTGGTCGGCGTCGGCGACATGGCCGGTGACGTGTTCGGTAACGGTTTGTTGATGTCCGACAAGCTGAAACTGGTCGCGGCTTTCAACCACCTGCACATCTTCATCGACCCGAACCCGGAAACCGCTTCGAGCTTCGCTGAACGTCAGCGCATGTTCGATCTGCCGCGTTCGTCGTGGTCGGATTACGACACCAGCATCATGTCCGAAGGCGGCGGTATCTTCTCGCGCAGCGCGAAGAGCATTGCCATCTCGCCACAGATGAAAGAGCGCTTCGACATCCAGGCTGACAAGCTGACCCCGACCGAACTACTGAACGCCTTGCTCAAGGCGCCGGTAGACCTGTTGTGGAACGGCGGCATCGGTACTTACGTCAAAGCCAGCAGCGAAAGCCACGCCGATGTCGGCGACAAGGCCAACGATGCTCTGCGCGTGAACGGCAACGAACTGCGCTGCAAAGTAGTGGGCGAGGGCGGTAACCTCGGCATGACCCAACTGGGTCGTGTGGAATTCGGTATCAATGGCGGCGGTTCCAACACCGACTTCATCGACAACGCCGGTGGCGTTGACTGCTCCGACCACGAAGTGAACATCAAGATCCTGCTGAACGAAGTGGTTCAGGCCGGTGACATGACCGACAAGCAGCGTAATCAACTGCTGGCGAGCATGACCGACGAAGTCGGCAATCTGGTGCTGGGCAACAACTACAAGCAGACTCAGGCCCTGTCCCTGGCGGCCCGTCGTGCCTACGAGCGGATCGCTGAGTACAAGCGTCTGATGAGCGATCTGGAAGGCCGTGGCAAGCTGGACCGTGCCATCGAGTTCCTGCCGACCGAAGAGCAGATCAACGAACGCCTCGCAGAAGGCCACGGCCTGACGCGTCCAGAGCTGTCGGTGCTGATTTCGTACAGCAAGATCGACCTCAAGGAGCAGTTGCTGGGCTCGCAGGTGCCGGACGACGATTACCTGACTCGCGACATGGAGACCGCTTTCCCGCCGAGTCTGGTGAGCAAGTTCTCCGAAGCCATGCGTCGTCACCGTCTGAAGCGCGAGATCGTCAGCACCCAGATCGCCAACGATCTGGTCAACCACATGGGCATCACCTTCGTTCAACGACTCAAAGAGTCGACCGGCATGAGCCCGGCGAACGTGGCGGGCGCTTACGTGATCGTGCGTGACATCTTCCACCTCCCGCACTGGTTCCGTCAGATCGAAGCCCTGGATTACCAGGTTTCCGCCGACGTACAACTGGAGCTGATGGACGAACTGATGCGTCTGGGCCGTCGCGCTACGCGCTGGTTCCTGCGTGCTCGCCGCAACGAGCAGAATGCTGCCCGTGACGTCGCGCACTTCGGTCCGCATCTGAAGGAGTTGGGCCTCAAGCTCGACGAACTGCTGATCGGTCCGATCCGCGAAACCTGGCAGGCCCGTTATCAGGCCTACGTTGAAGCCGGTGTTCCGGAACTGCTGGCGCGTATGGTTGCGGGCACCTCGCACCTGTACACCCTGCTGCCGATCATCGAAGCCTCCGACGTCACCGGCCAGGACCCGGCAGAAGTGGCCAAGGCCTACTTCGCCGTGGGCAGTGCGCTGGACATCACCTGGTACCTGCAACAGATCAGCGCTCTGCCGGTTGAAAACAACTGGCAGGCTCTGGCCCGTGAAGCGTTCCGTGATGACGTCGACTGGCAGCAACGTGCGATCACCATCTCCGTCCTGCAACAGGGCGACGGCACTCAGGACGTGGAAGCACGTCTGGCGCTGTGGATGGAACAGCACGAAGGCATGATCGAACGCTGGCGCGCGATGCTGGTCGAGATCCGTGCAGCGAGCGGCACCGATTACGCCATGTACGCAGTCGCCAACCGCGAACTGCTGGACCTGGCGTTGAGCGGTCAAGCGGTAGTGCCAGCCACTGTCTGATTGAGCGTTGAATGAAAAAGCCCCGGTATCGAGAGATGCCGGGGTTTTTTTTGTGCCTGAGGTTTTTTTGTCGTCTGATCTGGCCCTATCGCTGGCAAGCCAGCTCCCACAGTTTTTGTGGTGTTCGCAATACCTGTGGGAGCTGGCTTGCCAGCGATGAGGCCCTGGCTATCAATACACCTTAGACTGTTGATTAGCATCAAGCATCGACACTTTAGTTGACGATCTGGTCAATAAATTACTGAGCGACTGGTCAAACTTTTGCAGTGCCCTAACTTGCACATCTTCCTGCTGATTGATATCCGAAACAATCTCTTCCGAACGCTTGAAATCCGCCCAGACTGGCGTCAATTCTTTCGCATCCGAACCTTTGGCTGTCCCGATATAGTTAAACTTCGCATCATAAAAATCCGCGCTCACATCCGCCTTGATGTCGGAACTGCGCGAGGTCATCAACTGACTGTGGGTATCGACAATCGCCACCACATCCGGGTGTGCCGCACTCATGCTCTGCATGTCCGGATACACCGTGACCGAGCCGAACTGACGTTGTAGCGAGGCCTTGACCCAATCCACCGCCATGTCCGGTTTGGAGGTGGCGACATAGGCGTCGTGGATCGGCTGCACCAGCAAGCTCTGGCCGAAACCGGTGCCGGCGTTGGCTTGATAGTCGCGCAGGTATTCACGATTGGTCTCGGTGCTCGGGCTGTAGACGATGCCCAACGATACGCCCGGACCGCTTTTAACCTGAGCGGCGCTGCTGCGTCCGACCGGTTGGGTGAAGAGGCTGTCGAGTGACGACACCGCTTTTGGCGCGGTGGGTACTGAACAGGCCGACAAGGCTAAAACCGATAACGCCAACGTACTGGCTAACGCAAGTTTCATGGTGTCTCTCCTGCGAATTAACTTCAATCGGAAAGTCGGAGTTGCCGCTTATGGTCGGCAGTAAATTCAGACTAAACCCGCGAAGCAGTTAGCAAGCTGACAATTTGTCGAGTTATAACCCGCGCCATAGTTTTATTTGCTGTAACCGAAGTTTGTTAATTGCGCCGGGAAATAAAAAGGCGCAAATCATCGATTTACGCCTTTTTATTTATGGCTGGTTAAACAGTCATCAGTTTTTCAGGGGGATCAACACTTGCTCGTCCGGTGACAGCACCATGAACACCAGCAACTTGGCAGGTTTGGTCTGACTGGCATTTTTCGACACCAAGTGCTCGGAGCCCGCTGGCTCGTACCAGAACTGGCCTTTCTTGTAGGTGATCGCCTGTTCGCCTTTGACCTGAGAGATGACTTCGCCTTCGAGCACATAGGCCATGGCGGTGCCGTCGTGTTTATGCGCGATGGAGGACTGGCCCGGTTTGTAATCAACTTCGATCATCATGGCTTTTTTGCCCGGCACGTTTTTCAGCGCCTGATCCTGCAGGACTGTGACCTTCTCCGAAGGATCGTGGGCGAAGGCCGAGGCGCATACGGTCAGGGCGAGGGCAGCGGTGAGGGCGTGCAGGACTTTCATGGTGGTCACCTGAGGAATGGGGGATGTCGGTGACCACAGTAGTCCGCGAGGCGGGGCATTCAAACGGCCAATATTCTGGAAGATCAGGTGACCAATCAAGGGGAACACAAAGCAAAAGATCGCAGCCTTCGGCAGCTCCTACATCGATCCCTGTAGGAGCTGCCGAAGGCTGCGATCTTTTGATCTTGCGTTCAAACAATCGGGAAGCTGTTGAAATCCACGCTATTGGCCAGTCGGCTATCAATCAGGTCGATAAAACCCTGCGCCTCGGGCCGGGAGAAGTGCGCCTGCATTGCCGCTTCCGACTGCCAGTGCGCGCTCACCGTCCAGCGGTGGCTGTCCTCGGGGCAGCGGTCGACCATATAGGAGTCGCAGCCTGGCATCTCGCGCAGGGTTTCGACGATCTTCTGCAACTGCTTGCCGAGTTCATCCGAACGGCCGGCGGCAGCCTGCACCTGTACGGTGTTGATCACTTCGTTGGACATTGCTCACACTCCTGAATCAGGCCGGACGAATCCTGCTCACTGAGGGATAACGCCTGTGCAGAATAGGCCTGCACCCCGCGATCACCAATAACCAATCAGCGGTTAGTTGGTTAGACCAATGCTCAGGTGACCTGCTGCAGAATGTCGCGCAAACGGTCCAGCGCGATGTCGATGTCCAGCGTCTCGATTGCGCCGAAACCGAAGTACAAACCGCTTTTCGCCGGTTGCTGGTAATAGAAGCCACCGATCTCATACAGCCCGACCTCGACCTTTTTCGCCAGTTCGATCACCAGCGGCAGGTCAATCGGTACCTTGCACAGCACCGCCATGTGGAAACCGGCGGCGGACGGCACAGCGTCAAGCCACGGCGACAGGTCAGTGGCCATGCGCGCCAGAATCCGCTCGCGGCGCTGGGCGTAGATCGCGTGGCAGCGGCGGATGTGTTTGAGCAGACAACCTTCGGCAATGAACTTGGCCAGCGCCCATTGCGGCAGAGTCGAGGCGTGCAGGTCGGTGAGTTGCTTGGCACGGATCACCGCTTCGAGAATCGCTGGCGGCAGGATCGCGTAGCCCAGACGCAGCTCGGGCAACAGGGTTTTCGAGAAGGTGCCGACGTAGGCGACGATGCCGCGCTGGTCGAGACTGTGCAGCGAATCGGTCGGACGGCCCTCGTAGCGGAATTCGCTGTCGTAGTCATCCTCAATGATGATCGCGCCCAACTCGTGAGCGCGGGCCAGCAAGGCTTCGCGGCGCGCCTGACTCATCGGCATGCCCAGCGGAAACTGGTGCGACGGCGTCACGTAAATCAGCCGCGTGCCCTCGGGAATGTGCTCGACCTGAATCCCCTCGGCATCCACCGGAATCCCGACCACCGTTGCGCCATGGGTGCCGAACAACAGCCGCGCCGGCGGATAGCCCGGGTCTTCCATGGCCACCAGACTGCCGGGACGGATCAGCACGCGAGTGATCAGGTCCAGCGCCTGTTGCGCGCCGTTGCATACCACGATGTCTTCGTCCTGACAGTTGATTCCACGGGAAAACGCGATGTGCCGGGCAATCGCATTGCGCAACGCCGGCAAGCCTTCGGGCACGCTGTAGAAACCCTTGGATGCCGCCATCTGCCGCATCGCGTGCGAAACACAGCGCCGCCAGTCATCGTGCGGAAACTGTCCCTTGCTGGTGGCGCCGCCGATGAAGTCATAACGCAACGAGCCTTGCAGCGTCGGGTGCCGCAGGAACACCGGCAGGCTGCGCCAGCTCTCGATCACCTCGGCACTGGCCAGTTCCGAATGCGATTGTTTGCGCTGGGTCTGCGCCGGACGCGCATTGACGTAGGTGCCTTTGCCGATCACTCCGGTGAGGAAGTTTTCGTAGGTCAGTTGCGCGTAGGTATCGGAGATGGTCTTGCGCGAGATGCCCAGTTGTTCGGCGAGCAAACGGCTCGGCGGCAACTGGGTGCCGGCGCTCAGGCGCCCGGATTCGATGGCGCCACGCAGTTGTTGGTACAACTGACCGGCGAGATCCTTGCGGCCGTTGATCACGACATGAAGTTCCATACCGACGCGGCGCTCCGGGGGCAGTTGAAGTGTCAGCCAGATTACTCCCGTTTGGTTGTGGGGCAGTAGTTGCGCAGTACAAAAACCAAAAATTGGCGCAATCCCCTGTAGGAGCTGCCGAAGGCTGCGATCTTTTGATTTTGCTTTTTAAAAGACAAGGTCAAAAGATCGCGGCCTTCGGCAGCTCCTACAGGGGGGAATGGTGTGCAGGTTTTTCGTGGAATTGGGGCTGTAATGCGCCGCTGTCGGCGTTTACGGTGAACTCATTATTCCGCCTCCCGAGAACCGCCCATGTCCCCGCGCCTGGATTACTACAGCGCATCGCCCAAAGCCATGAAAGCGATGATCGCCATGGAGGCGTTGACCAGCAACCTGAGCATCGAGGCGCCGTTGCTGCAACTGATCAAAATCCGCGCCTCGCAACTCAACGGCTGCGCGTTCTGCACCGACATGCATTCGGTGGATGCGCGGCGGGCCGGGGAGAGTGATCGGCGGCTTTATGCGATTGTAGTCTGGCGCGACAGCGGCTTCTTCAACCCACGCGAACGCGCGGCGCTGGCGTGGGCGGAGGCGGTGACGTTGTTGTCCGAAAGCCATGTCCCGGACGATGTTTATCAGCAGGCCCGCGAGCAATTCAACGAAGGCGAACTGGTCGACCTGACCATGGCCGTGACCACCATCAACAGCTGGAATCGCCTGGCAGTGAGCTTCCGCCAAACCCCAAGCGACTGAAGTTCACACCATCCCTGTGGTGAGGGGATTTATCCCCGTTGGGTTGCGAAGCAGCCCCAAACCCAACAACTCGGTACATCAGCCATACCCTGTGCACCGGGCTTACGACTGCTGCGCAGCCGAACGGGGATAAATTCCCTCGCCACGGGTGTGTGAGTTCCATCCCTACAGCTGGGTGAGTCATTTATTGATGAGTGGAGCGGTTCCCGTGTTGGCTGGTGGGCGCTGTGGTTTTACCGAGGTGCCGAAGGTATTGCCCATTCGCGTGCTGGTCGCGGCGGGTGTCGCCAGGCCTACCTGATTGGGCGGACGTTTGTTCACCGGCACATTCAGCGCTTCCTGATTCTTCTGCTCGGCGGCTGCGCCTTGCGGGTTGTTGCCCATCTGCTGGCTCAGGCAGTCGTAATTCGGCGCCTTGTAACCGCCGACAGTCACTTCCACGCAACCCAGCGGTTCTTCAGCGTAAGCGGCCGTGAGCGTGCTCAGCAGCAGCCCGCCAAGGGCGATTTTCCACAGTGATTTCATACAGGCCTCCTGGCCGGCCCGAGTGGGCCGCTCTATTGATTGAGTCTAGTGCAAGCCTTGCGCAATTCCCGTGATGGTTTTTTTGCACCGCCCGTCACACCAGATTCATAAACAGCCATCAGGATGACGGTTTTCAGGGGTACGTCAGTCGTGCATCGAGGCAGAGCCAAGGACGGTATTCAGCGTTCAGCGAGTCTTGTGCGCCAGGGGTGCCTGGGGCTTCTGCTTGTTTTGGTCGCGCGCAATGCCATGGCTGATGCCGTGCCGTCGCAGTTGCGCATGACGTTGCACATCCCGGCGCAGGAACTGTCGGCAGCGCTGGATCAGTTCAGCCGCGCCACCGGCATGGCGGTGTTGGTCGACAGTCAGTTGAGTCGCGGCCGTCGCTCGTTGGCGGTGGACGGCGAATACACCGCCGGACAGGCCTTGCGTCATTTGCTCGGCGGCAGCGGCCTGATGGCCAAGTATGCCCGCGACGATGCGTTCACCTTGCAGGTGGCGCAGGTCGAGGACGTGCCCACGCCGATGGAAAAACCGACCGCTGCCAGCATCGCGGTCAGTCGAAATTACGCGACGGCGGTGCAGACGGCGATTGAACGCAATCTGTGCCGTTCGCCGCTGACCCGTCCGGGCAGTTATCGGGCGGTGTTGCAGGTTTGGGTCGGGCGCGATGGCGTGGTGCAGCACAACCGTTTGGTCACCTCGACCGGCGACGTGCGGCGTGACGCGGCGCTGGTGGACAGTTTTCGCAATCTTCGAATCGACCGGCCGACGCCCAGTGCCTTGCGTCAGCCGGTCACGTTGCTGTTGTTACCGGAATCGTCAGGGAAACGCATGGAATGCAATCAGTGGGAAGGAGTTTCCGGGGGATGAAAGACACCGGACCGGGTTCGATGGTCAATCTGTTCCTGACGTCCTACGAGGACTTTCGGGTGCGCCTGCGTCGCCGTCTCGGCTCGGAGGATCTGGCCAACGACGTGCTGCACGAAACCTACCTGCGGGTCGACCGCATGGAGACGCCGCCGAACATCGCGCGGCCGAATGCCTACCTCTATCGCATGGCGCTGAACATCGCTGCCGACCGGCGTCAGGCCGATGCACGTCTGCTCACCGGCACTGAAGTCGAAGAGCTGTTGCAGATCGGCGACGAGGCCCTCGACCCGGCGCGGGTAGTTGGCGGGCAGAAGGAAATTCAGTCATTGCTCAGTGCCCTTTACGAGTTGCCGGCGCGCCGTCGCAGGATCTTTATCGCGGCGCGGCTGGAGGAGGCGCCGCATCTGGAAATCTCGCAACGCTTCGGCATTTCCACGCGCATGGTCGAGAAAGAAATCAAAGCCGCGCTGGGGCATTGCGCCGCCCGGCTGGAAAGAAAAGTGTTTCAGCGGTTCGGTCGCGGCGCCGGAAAACCGTCTTGAGAAAAGAAGCCCGATTAATTCGCTGAGAATCTGCGCGTTTGAACATCTTTCGACTGACACCTGCCGAGCCAACGGCTGCCGAGCGTCTGCAAAGCGAAGCCCGTGATTGGTTGATTTTGCTGACCTCTGGACGTGCCACGGTCGCCGACGCCCGGGCGCTACGCCAATGGTGCGCGCAAAGCCCCGAGCACGCGCACGCGTTTGAGGAATGCAAAGCCTTGTGGCATCTGCTGCAACCGGCCGCTGAGGGTTTGCAGGCGCCGCGCAGGTTTGGGCGTCGGGCGTTTCTCGGTGGGGCGATTGCGGCGTCGGCAGCGTTTTTGCTGGTGCGCGGGACGATTCCGGGTGGCTTTGAAGGGCTTGGCGCCGATTACATCACCGAGGTCGGGCAGCAGCGGCGCGTCGAGCCGGCGGAGGGTGTGAGCCTGGAGCTGAACACGCAGACCCGGATCAATCAGCATTCGGCAGATGACGGTGTGCAGGGTTTTGAATTGCTCAGTGGTGAAGTTGAGGTGCAGACCGCGCGGATTCCGCTGGCGATGCAGGCTGGCAGTGGTTGGCTGCGGGCGAGTCAGGCGCGGTTCAATCTGCGCAATACCGATCAGCAGGTTTGTGTGACGTGTCTGGATGGTTCGGTTGATGTGAGTGTTGATGGCCGTAGTCTGCGTCTGGAGGCGGGGCAGCAATTGACTTATGACGCGCGGCAGATTGGCAGTGTGCAGAGTGTTGATACGGCGGCGGTGATGAATTGGCGGCAGCAGGTGTTGGTGTTTAACGGCGCGACGTTGAGTCAGATGATTGATGAGATTAATCGGTATCGGCCGGGGATGTTGTTGTTGCTCAATCGTGAGTTGGGTCAGCGGCGGGTACAGGCTCGGTTTAGTCTCGACCAACTTGCTGGCGTCGCACTGTTGATCCGCGATGCCTACGGTGTCAAATGCACCGAGTTGCCTGGCGGGGTAGTCGTTCTCAGCTAATCCCCCGTTGGAGCTGCGGCACGCTGCGATCTTTTGATCTTTTGATCTTTTGATCTTGGGCATTTTGGCGTTTTGGCGGATTTTGGGGGGCTTATCCGTTGCTGCGGTAATGGCGGCTTAGGGTTCCGCCCTGACGGCGGGTCACCTTTTCCAAACGCCGAAAAGGTAACCCAAAAGGCTTTGTCCTGACGTTCGGCCCGCTCGCTGGGGCTCGGGGTTCCTTCGCTCCGGGATTCATCCGGGGGCATCGCCTACGGTTTGCTTCGCTGCACCTCCTCTCGATGCATTTGGCTACGCCAAACGGCGCTGCGCGCCCACCCCCGGATAAATCCCTCCACTCAGCCTGCCGACGGACCTTCAGATCAAAAGCTGCAGCCGAGCTAACGCTCATCCTGTTGAGTGGTGGTGGAGCAAAGCGGAACGTGGCGGCCTGATAGCCGACCAATCCACAACTGCCTATCCCCAATCCAACTGTAGGAGCTGCGGCACGCTGCGATCTTTTGATCCTGGCGTTTTGGCTGATTTTGGGGGGCTTATCCGTTGCTGCTGTAACGACTGCTTAGGGTTCCGCCCTGACGGCGGGTCACCTTTTCCAAACGCCGAAAAAGGTAACCCAAAAGGCTTTGTCCTGACGTTCGGCCCGCTCGCTGGGGCTCGGGGTTCCTTCGCTCCGGGTTTCATCCGGGGGCATCGCCTACGGTTTGCTGCGCTGCACCTCCTCTCGATGCATTTGGCTCCGCCAAACGGCGCTACGCGCCAACCCCCGGATAAATCCCTCCACTCAGCCTGCCGACGGACCTTCAGATCAAAAGCTGCAGCCGAGCTAACGCTCATCCTGTTGAGTGGTGGTGGAGCGAAGCGGAACGTGGCGGCCTGACAGCCGACCAATCCCTACCTGAATCTACACAATCCAACTGTGGGAGCCAGCCTGCTGGCGATAGCGCCCACCAGCCAACCAATCTCTAACAGCCTGCCCCCAATCCAAATGTAGGAGCTGCGGCACGCTGCGATCTTTTGATCTTGCATTTAAAAGACCAAAACATCGCACCCTCCGGCAACTCCCACGCAGAACAGTAAAATCAGTTCAACGGCCCAACCACCTGCCGATATTTCTCCACCACCTGCGCCGTCTGCCGCGTCAGGCGAATCTCCAGCCCCAACGGGTCTTCCCGCCGATTACCACTCAACTGCCGCCAGCCCTTATCCACTTCCCAAACCCGCACCTGCACATCACTCACATCATTCAGCACCGCAACCCCACCAGTCGGCGCTGGCAACGGATAACGACTACGCGCCGCAGCAACCGCACGATACAAAGTGTCGCCCTTGACCCACCACCGCACCCGCTGCAAAGCCCCAGGCTGATCCGCAGCACTACGAATAATGTCCAAACGAAACCCCTTGCTGTCACTACTACGCACAGTAAGCGCAGGCGGGGCACTAGGAGCCTCATCATCAACCCCAACCTTCTTCGGCTCACTCAACTCAACCCCCGCCCGCATATCAACATCGCGCTGCAACTGATTCAGCGTCCGCAACAAGCTGTCACTCTGCTCGCCGCTAGCCTGCAAATGACTGTCAGCCCGAGTCACGCTGTCCAGCCCGCGCCAGGCAATCAGACTCACCACCGCCATCAACAAAATCGCGACCATCACCTCAATCAGCGTAAACCCTTGTTGGTTCTTCATTGCACACTGATCCGGCCAGTGGCATCACGCAGCACGCTTAGACGATTGAGCCCATCGGACAAGGTCAGTTGCAACGGCGGGTTGATCCACTCGGCGTTCAACACGACTTTCTGTTTCGGTTCCACCCGCACATCGATTTTCGGACTCTGCCAAGTGCGCGGACGCAATTGCCCGTCATCGCTGAAATGCTCGAAACCCTTGCCGCTGTCACTGCGACGGCTGAACCGAAAACCCTTGGCATCACTCAGCCAGACAATCGGCCGACCATCCGCCCGCGCTTCGGCCTGCGCCACTTGCAGCAGTTGCGCCACGCGGTCGGCGTCCTTGCGCAGCAACTGCAACGGATCGGGCTTGATACTCAGGCTGATCGCCGCACTGGCGATGCCGATAATCACCAACACCACCATCAGCTCAATCAGGGTGAAGCCGTGTTGCTTGTCCACGTTCATCGGATGCGCGCTCCTTTGCGTCCTGCTCATGCTGCACGGCGAACATGTAAGGCGTGTGAAATAAAACCGTGAGAATTGCCGTGTAGGCTGCAAACAGGGATAAAAAGGAGATTCAACCCATGAGATTCACCGCACGCTTTTCCCCACCGCAAATGATTCAAGCCGCAGCAATGCTCGCGGCGCTGGCCGGCGTGGCGACGTGGTCATCGCTGCTGCTGACGTCCGCCGAATCGCATACCCCGGCAGCCGCCCCGCAATTGCTCGCGGCACGCAGTGACAGCCCGGCGTTGCAGTGGTTTTCCAATCAGACGGCGCCGGTGGATATCAAGGTGAGCGGGGTGATGGCGGGGAGTCGGGGGGCGGTGGCGATACTGAGTTTTAACGATGGGCCGCCGAGGAGCTTTTTGCAGGGGGAGCGGGTTAGTCCGGGGGTGAAGTTGTTGTCGGTGGAGGGGGATGGGGTGGTGATTGAGCAGGGTGGGGAACAGCGGCGGTTGGTGCTGGATAAGTTGCCGGAGGGGCCGGTGTTGCCTAGGCTAATGAGGCCTTGATTTGAAGGGTTGAAGTCGGTTGTTTTTGCGGTTTAGTCAGATACCGGTTCAAGTGCTTCTGCAAAAGAAGAGAGCGGGCAGAAAACGGTATTCGTGGTTACTCTTGGCCCGAAGCGGATGTTCGCAATCGACCGCTAACGGCCAAAAGCGATCACTGGACAGGTCACCTCCAAATGGGTAGCGTCTAATCGAAATATCATCTAATTAGAGTTGGCTCATGGTTTCTATAGCTATCCAGGAAGAGGTTAGAGGTCGTCTACGTCGTGCTGAGGACGAGCATGAAGTGAAAGTGCTTTTAGCTGTGGAGTCAGGCAGCCGCGCATGGGGATTTGCCTCTCCCAACAGCGACTACGACGCACGCTTCATCTACGCAAATAAACCTGAGTGGTATCTTTCTGTTGGCCTTGAGGAGCAACGTGACGTCATTGAGTATCCGATCATTGACGACATGGATATCAATGGATGGGATCTACGAAAAGCACTCAGGCTATTCTGGAAGTCCAATCCTGGATTTGTGGAGTGGGTGCAGTCGACTATCATTTACGAGCATTCTGGATCATTTCATGAGAGGGCAAAGGAGTTATTGCCACAGGTGTATTCGGTAGAAAGTGGCATCTACCATTATCGCAGCATGGCCAAAACCAACTACAGGGGATATTTGCAGGCATCCCAGGTACCACTAAAAAAATACTTTTACGTCCTGCGCCCATTACTATCCGTGCGGTGGTTGGAGCAGTTTGGTACACCCGCCCCCATCGAGTTTGACAAGCTTCGCTCTGTCATCGAAAAAGAGTCCGGGTTTCAGCGGGCCATTGATGATTTGCTGGCGATCAAGCGCTCGTCTCCGGAGATGGGATTGTCGCCTCAGATCATCCCCATCCAACAATTTATTGATCGTGAGCTTAATCGACTTGAAACCATCACGCCGATCCGCAGCGAACGTAAGGAAGTTGAGCCATTACTTTCCGAGCTGTTTCGCTCTGTGCTGAAAGAAACTTGGGGGTGAAGTGCGTTATCTGAACGATGTGGAGTGGCCGTGCACATCTGGCTACCGACTCGCCCGACTATGCCAGCCTTCATACTCTAACAACATTCGCTTTGATCTCGCTTCTGCTGTGTCAACGATGTCTGCTCCTGGTCATTTTCCACCCCTCACCACGGGCAGAAAACGGCCGGAAGCAGTCACTCGAACGAGGTTTTTACCTGACCGTTAGGAGGCATTAAAGACAGCTATGACACTTTCCAAAGGCGACTTCATAAAACTAACCCACGTCGATTCTACGAAGGCTGTGTATGTTGATTGGATAAATGCTCGTGATGCGGCGCCTGGGGATATCGCAGTCGTCAAAGAAACTTTTAGTACGGAGTCCGGACTCATCATCCGTCTACTGTGCGAGCCCCGGTCGGCCTTTCAAGAATGGTGCACCACATTTTATGAAGCCGATTTGACCTACGAACTGTTGCTCGTAAAACCAATTCACGATGACTAAGCTTGAAAGTCCGCTTCGGGTTATGGATTCCTGCCTCTCGCGAAAGGCAGGATTCGGCCAAAAGCGGTCGCCCAACTGCTTCACCCTCGCTTAAGGACCAGCCAAGTGATATACCGCGCTTGGGTCTAATGCATGACACAAACAGGCAATCTCAAGATGCGATTCTCAATTTATAGCGGATTGGTTTTGGTGGGCTACTCGGCGCTCGATTACGGAGATCCCCCGATGGGCGTTGCTTTCGGCCAATTCGAACCTGCCGATGGGTACGCAGCTATCCAGAACCAGTGCTCCACGAACCGTCACGACCAGACCGTTCTGGATCTTTCTGTTCAAACCGAAGCGGGTCTGGTCATTCCATGTGCGGGTCTGGCTATCTTGCATTACTCCGAAGAGCTCGCGCCACCGTGCATCGAAGTGAACATTTTCGGCATTCCACATCCGCTCTATGGCGAGCTGTTTCCTCAGCACGTCACCCTGTATGAGCGTCAATTCAGCTAATCGGAATGTCCCGCCGATGTCCGCTTCGGATTGTGGACTCAACCGGCCATTAGCTGTCCTTCACGAAGGGCAGCTTTGGGTCGAATAGCGACGGTCTAGCATCGACCGTCACTATGGATGATCAGACTTCAGTCTGTTCCGCCATTTCCAGGGCATCATCGACCTCGATGCCCAAGTATCTGACGGTGCTTTCAAGCTTCGTATGACCAAGCAAGAGTTGGACAGCTCTCAGGCTTTTCGTTCTGCGATAGATCAGCGATGCCTTGGTTCTCCGTAGCATGTGAGTACCGTGCATGGTTGGGTCAAGTCCAATGGCGGTCACCCAAGCTTTCACTATTCGAGCGTATTGTCTGGTCGATAGGTGTTCTGAGTCGTGTAGCCGGGTTGGAAACAAGAAGTCCTCACTTCTAAGGTGGGCCCGACGCATCCAAGCCTCTAGAACCGTTCGGGTTTGCTCAGTGATTTCAAATTGCACTGGATGCTGGGTTTTCTGCTGCATCACGATGGCCCGTGACGACACATGTTCTCCATGGGCTATATCTCGCACTTGCAGCTTGGTTAAGTCACAGGCACGCAGTTTGCTGTCGATAGCCAAGTAAAGAGTGCCAAATCCCGTGTCTTCTCCGCGAGCTAGAGTCTGACCCGAATGGCCCAGATATCTCTGATTCGAAGTGGCGCTTTCTGCCCGACGATCTTTCCCTTGTTCCAAGGCTGATGGCTGTGTGCGGCATTAGTGCTCATGGCTGATCCTCCAGGTTGAGGGAGGATAAGAGTGGATCAGTCACAGTGAGTGAGGGGCGCAACCCGACCCAAAGCAGACGGTGCTGTCTAAATAAAGAAAAGTCAGAAATGGGCACCAAAAGCGTCTAAAAAATCAAGTTGCTATGCGTCGATCATCATTTGTTCGAACTGATGGGTGAGTTTTTCAAACCGTGGTGCATCACAGGTAGGGCAAAGAATAGGCATCTTCCTTCCCGTAAACATGGACTTCAGGCTACTGCACTTCACACAACGCAGATGTGTTTTTACGTATGCCGCCAAAGGTTCTACAAGCTGCTCGTTTAACCGACTTGCGAGAAAAGCGACCTGAGTTCGATCAAACTGATTTGTCAGGCTCAAATGACGAAGGTGCGTACAGCGAGCGAGACTAGTGATATCGTCGACCTCGAACGTCGCATTCGCCAGCGAAAACTTGGTGAGCTTGGAAATACGTGACACAGGTTCGATTGAGTTAAGGCGTATAGGTGATGAGCCTCCACCCAAGTTGCCGGACAGACGCAGTTCGGCCAGTTCGCTTAGCTCCTCAATTCCTTCGAGTCGACGCAGCTTTGGGAAGTCTTCAACTGCCAGATGCGTCAGGTCTCTCAGCTTGAAAACAGGTTCCAGCGCTTCAATTTTTGTCGACCATTCCAACTTCAATCGCCGCGTATTAGTTAACTTATCGATCCCCTCAAGTGACGGTAGTTTGAGGTTGTAGAGGCGTAGTTCGATTGCTGTACATCTAGATAGCACCGTCGGCCATATTTGTGCTGAAACATTCCGAAGATCAAGTTTATCTCCTTCAGAAAGTTGTTGTTCGGGGAACTGGCGATCTAGGCATAAGATCATGTTTCACCTCCTACGCAAGTGCTCCGTGAAGCGAGAGGGTAGGCCGTTGAGGCACCGTGGAAGCTGAGCCTAACGACTGATACCTAGGCTGTCCAGCGACCGCTTTCGGCCGAAAGCCGCCCCCACGGATCCCTGTCGGCCGAAAGTGGACGGTTGCAAACAGCCTTTTTCGACCCAATGCTGACGTCGAACACCAGAGTTTGTGCCGTTTAAAAATCGATTTTGCACCGTGCTTCAGCGGCCTGTATTCGTAATGTAAGACCAGACTCGAAGCGCATGACAAGGTGATGATCTGGTTGGATGTTATCTGTCAGGTAAAAGGCCTGTGTCTCTGCGTTGGACTCCACGGCTCCGATCGAATTAATAACACTATCGTCGCTATCGATAGGGTAATCATCCCGCCCATTTGATGAAAAGTAAGCGACCTCATGAAAGCTGATAGTAATCTTGAGTGCTTCTTCGGGCGGCACCCAGGCTTCAGTCCGTCGAGTAAAGATAAGTACAGCCGACCTATCCACAATGTCGTAATTAATGGTGCTGGCTTGGTAGAAGTTATGAAGATCATACGCACGGTTTTTAATCTCAACCTCAATATGCCCGAATTCGAAACCATGAAATTGCATGGGAAAGCTCTAATGATCTACCGATAGGCGTGTATCGTACTGCATCGTCGCGATGACTGCTTTTGGCCGAAAGCTGCTGCTCGAGACTGGTTTTTTTTCAGTTCCAGTCGTTGGAAATGATAGAGCATCCAATAGGTAGTTATCGTTAGGTCTATTGCATAGCAGGCTGCATTCGTTGGTTGCTCGCCTAGGAGCTTGATCCAACGACGGATTCACCGCCAACTCTCCTACCTCATCACTGCTTAATCCCAGGCATGGTCTTGAGGTAGGCGTGCTACAGAGTCGCGGGTATCTCGCTAATGCAAGCGAGCAATTCGCTTGCGTCTGAGGACAGGGGGGGGATCTATTTAAGGCAGAGACGACGGTACGAGGTCTCGATAAACACCAACGTTTAAAAATACATCTCCAGACACTCTCTCAGGCTACATATCCTTGCGCCTTTGCCTACAGCTACGCCAGAATCCGCTGGCTTGTGCGCCCTTGGGGTAGGTTCTATCGTGGTCTGGTCGCTGACAAATCAGCGATCGGGTTTCGCAGCCCGGATCAATCAAGGCGCACAGCGCTCCAAATCGTTGTCACTTTTGGCAATGGTGCTTTATGGCGGCTGTGCGCGGGATACCTTCGGGTATGCCGGGTTCCTTGATTCCCGGTCTGCGAACCCGCGTACAGCTGCCACCTACTTCGTTTCGCAGCGAACCGTGGCGGCGCCATTAATCAAGGAGTCTCAATATGATCAAACCAACACCCAACCCACCCGAAATCGACTCGTTCTCCCCCTACGAATCCATCGATTCCAGAAAACTCCACGATGCCGCCGAGCGCGCGCTCGACCATTACCTCTGTCCGCCCGGTTCCACGCCGCCGCCACGTAAAACCCGCGGGATGTATGCCGTCACCGCAGACACCAAAAACGAAGAATTGCTGGCCGATGCCAGCGAAACACTCGCTTCGGCCAAAACCATCGCTCAGGACGTTGCCAGCCTGTTACCCCCGGCGCAGCGTCGGGCGTTGTTGGGGATTGCGCAGTTGATCATGCTCGGGGAGTTGGCGGTGAATCGGGCGCTGGATAATTTGCAATTGCCGGGTTGATGGCCGTGTCGGGATCACCTGGTGATTGATTGGGTGTCCGTTCTGACGTATTCGCGGGCAAGCCCGCTCCCACAGGTTTCAGGTTGTTCACAGATATTGTGTCGGGCGCTGAAACTTGTGGGGGGTGGGTTGGCAGCGATGCTAAAGGTCAAGGTCAAAAGATCGCAGCCTTCAACAGCTCCTACAGTTGGCGGCTTAGTAGGGTTTCTAGTCTGGCCAGTGGCGGGGCGTCCTGGTTGCGGTCGAATACTTGGATGCCAATCTTGAGCAGTCCACTTGGGCCGTTGGCAATGACTTGCTCGCAGCGCAACAACAACCGCCCCTGATCACATTCCTGCGCTTTCATGCCCATCGGCAATTTCCCCTCCAGCCGCAACTCGGCCATACGACTTTGCGCCGCCAACAACGCAATCGAGCGATCCCGCAAAACTCCGCTGCTCTGCGTCATCAGCCCCGACGCGCGCACGGCCGCCGACATCGCTACGGCGATGATCGTCAACGCCACCAGCACTTCAATCAGGGTGAATCCGGCTTCACGGGCGGGCGTTCGCATCAGGTTCTCGGGGGATCGGAAAGCCTTCGACGCTAACGCCCGCGCTTGACCGCTTGACGACTGAAACACCCGAGGATTTTCAACATCCCTGACATATCTTCTTGCAACACTGCGCGTCGAATCGAATCAAGCCAAGGGAATGTCTAGATGGATATCGCACCGTGCAAACAGCTCAATCACCCGCCGCGTGTGCCCCGTGGGCAGCAGGGTTTTACCCTGATCGAGATCATGGTGGTGGTGGTGATTCTGGGGATTCTTGCGGCGATGGTGGTGCCGAAAGTGCTCGACCGGCCGGATCAGGCGCGGGCCACGGCGGCCAAACAGGACATCGGTGGTTTGATGCAGGCCTTGAAGCTGTATCGCCTCGATCACGGCACATATCCGAGCATGACGCAGGGTTTGAAAGTGCTGGTCGAGCGCCCGGCGGATGCGAAGAACAGCAACTGGCGTTCGTATCTGGAGCGTCTGCCGAATGATCCGTGGGGTCGTCCTTATCAATACCTGAACCCCGGCGCCAACGGCGAAGTGGACATCTTTTCCCTCGGTGCCGACGGTCAGCCTGATGGCGACGGTGTGAATGCCGATATCGGTTCGTGGCAACTGTAAGGTCGCCATGAACAGCCATTCGCCCATGCCGGCGAACCAACAGGGGATGGCGATCATCAGTGCCTTGCTGATTGCTGCGGTGGTGGCGGTGATCGCTGCCGGCATGCTGACTCGCCAGAGCATTTCGACTCGAAGTCTTGAGGCCGAGCAGTTGCGGGTGCAGGGCCGCTGGGTGTTGCACGGCGGTCTGGAACTCAGTCGTCAGTTGCTGTGGGACGGGCGTCAGCGTGATCCGTTGACCCGGCTCGATCAGCCTTGGGCGCAGCGCTTGAATGCGCAGGGTTTTGATGGGCGGCTGGAGGATGAACAGGGCAAGTTCAACCTGCGCAATCTGGTGGCCAACGAGCGTATTGATGAGGCGCAGGTGCAGGCGTTTCGGCGTTTGTGCGAGTTGATCGGGGTCAGCGGCGGGTTGAGTCAGCGCATCAGTCAGCGGGTCATTGCTTCGTATCCGTACCTGTTGAATCCGCAAATTGCGGACAAGACGTCGCACAAAAACTCGTTCGACAGTGGCCGTTCCACCTCGCCAGATGCTGAGCGAAAGCCGCAGAAGCCGAGCTTGCCGATGCTGCGCAGCCTCGATGATTTGCGCAGCGTCGATGGCGTCAGTGATGCGCTGATCGCAAAAATGGCGCCGTACCTGACGGTGATTCCGGCAACCACCTGGCTCAACGGCAACACCGCCAGCGCTCCGGTGCTGGCGGCTTATGTGCCGGGCTTGTCGCTGGAGCGCGCCACGGCGCTGATCGCCGAACGCGATGCCGGGCGCTGGTTTATCAATCGTGGTGACTTCGTCAACCGCTTGCGGCTGCCGCAACTGGAGATGGCCAGCATCAAAGTCGGCATCACCAGTGACTGGTTTCGTCTGCGTGGCGAGGCTCGGCGCGAGCAGCGGCGGGTCAATCTCGATGCGTTGTTGCATCGCAGCGAGGACCGTTTGCCGCAAGTGATCTGGTCGCGGGTGGGCGTATGAGCCAGTTGCGCGTGAGTCTGCCGCCGCTGGCGCAATTGAGCCTCGACAGCGAAGTGAGCTGTGCCTGGCTGGATCGTCAGGGACCGGTCAGCCGTGAGCAGAATCTGACGTTGGTGCAGTTGGGGCAGATGCCAAAGCCGCCAGCGCTGATCTGCTTTTTGCATCCGCTCGACAGTCTGTTGGCGAGCATCGATTTGCCGCCATTGCCGGCGAACAAAATCGCAGCGGCAGTGCAATGCGCGGCGCAGGCGTTGATGCTCGGCGACAGCGCTGACATGCACATCGCTCATAGCCCGCGTGACGAGGCGGGGCGGGTGCAGATTGCCTGGGTGTCTCGCGAGCGCTTGCAGGATCTCGGTCAGTCGTTGCGCCAGAGTGGCCTGACGCTGCGTGGTCTGTACCCGGCGCCGTATAGCTTGCCGGTGCTGCCCGGGACGGTTGCCTGTTTGCATGACGGTCACCTGTTGCTGCGTGAAAGTCTGCAAGCGGCGCGGGTGCAGCCGCTGTATGACGATGGCGTGGGTGATTGGCAAATGGAGCCCGGGACGGTGCTGCACTGGATCGGCGCTACGCCTCCGCCGGATGCGGAATTGCCGATGAGCGCCGAGCAACGTTGGACCGGTCCGCTGCCGGGGTGGGGGTTGCACGGTGCGGTTCAGCAGCCGGGCAGCGAGCATCGCGGTTGGGGCAGGGCGCTGGGTTGCTGCGCATTGGCGCTGGCGGTGTGGGTGCTTGGTCTGAACCTGTACGCCGCCCGCGAAGCGAGTCAGGGCCAGCAACTCAAGGCGCAAATGAATCAGCGCGTAAAACAGGCGTTTCCTGAATTGCCGGTGGTGCTCAATCCGTTGCAACAGGCTCGCCAGCAGTTGGCGGCGCGCCAGCAAGGTGCGGCGGATGATCCCGGTCAACGCTTCAACCGCATGGTGTTGCAGGCCGGCAGCGGCATGCCGTTCATGGCCGGCAGCGTGCAGCGTCTGGTGTTTGCCGACGGCACGTTGCAGTTGAGTCTGCTGGCCGAGGCTCGACGCGGCAGTAATGACAAGGACAAGGATTGGCAAAACAGCCTGAATCAGGCCGGCATCAGTGTCACCGCCGATGACGAAGGCTGGACGTTGCGTCCGGCCGGCGAAGTCAGCGCCAACGAAAGCGAAGACAACAGCGAGGCAGAGGATGAATAAGGCATCGCTGGCGATTTACCGTGCCCGCTGGCAACGCACCAGCGGCCAGTTGCAGGCACGTTGGCAGGCACTGGCGCTACGGGAAAAACGCATGGTCGGCGGCATGGCGTTGCTGCTGGGTGGCGTGCTGGTTTGGGTGGCGTTGATCCAACCACCGCTGAAAAAAATCGCCTTGTGGCAGGTCGAGACGCCAAAGCTGCGGGCTCAGGCCGAAGCCCTCGAAGTGCTGTTGCGCGAGGTCAGCGTGCGCCCGAATGGCCAAAGTGTTCAGCAGTCGCTTGAGCAAACCTTGCAGGCCAGCGGTCTGGCCGGGCATTACCAGTTACAGGCCGCAGACGCTGGTGCATGGCAGTTGAGTGTCGACGCGGCGCCTGCCGACGCGGTGCTCGACTGGCTGCTCAGCAGTCCGGGGCAATTTTCACTGCAAGTGATTGAAGCCCGTTTGCAACGCGTAGACGAGGGCAACACCGATGTCACCGCCGGCACTCTGTCGGGCACCGTTCGCATGGATCAGGCGCTGGGCGCTAAGGAAGCTTCATGAAGGGGTCACGATCCAAACCGGCACGCATGGCACTGCCGATGCTGCTGATGGCGTTGAGCGCGTGTAGCAACAACAGCACACCGCAGAACCAGCCGCCGTTGCTGGTCGACAGCGAACTCGGCCGACCGTTGGCCAGCACCCAGCGCAGCGGCGACGCGGTGCTCGACCGCGAGCGGGCGCAGGCCCAGGCGCGACCTGCGCCAAAGCAACTGCACAACATCAGCGAGCGTGGACGCAGCGGCGGCACCGCACGCGGGACGACGTTGCCGAGTAATCCGCTGGGCGAGCAACCGGTGACGCTGAATTTCGTCGAGGCTGACATTCAAGCGGTGGTGCGCGCGCTGTCGCGTTCCACCGGGCAACAGTTTCTGGTCGATCCACGGGTCAAAGGCAATCTGACGCTGGTTTCCGAAGGTCAGGTGCCGGCGCGTCAGGCTTACGACATGTTGTTGGCGGCGTTGCGCATGCAGGGTTTCAGCGTGGTTGATGTCGGCGGTGTTGCGCAGGTGGTGCCGGAGGCTGATGCAAAACTGCTCGGCGGGCCGATTTACAGCGCCGACAAACCGGCCGGTAACGGCATGCTCACCCGCACCTTTCGCCTGCAATACGAGAACGCGGTCAACCTGATCCCGGTGTTGCGCCCGATTGTTTCGCCGAACAACCCGATCAATGCCTACCCCGGCAACAACACCATCGTCATCACCGATTACGCGGAAAACCTGACCCGCATTGCGCAACTGATTCAGGGCATCGACACACCGAGCGCTATCGATACTGACGTGGTGCAGATCCAGAACGGCATTGCCGCCGACATCGCGCCGATGGTTGCGGAGTTGCTTGATGCACCGGGCAATGATCCGACGCAGAAAATCGCAGTGATCGGTGATCCGCGCTCCAACAGCATCATCATCCGTGCCGGCAGCCCCGAACGTACAGAGCTGGCGCGCAATCTGATCTACAAGCTCGACAACGCGCAGAGCAATCCAAGCAACCTGCACGTGGTGTATCTGCGCAACGCGCAAGCGGCAAAACTGGCCCAGGCGCTGCGTGGATTACTGACTGGTGAAAGCGACAGCGGCACCAGCGACAGTGCGCGCTCGGTGCTTAGTGCGATGGGCAGCAGCGGCAATAATGGCGGTTCGAGTAACCAGAGCGGCACGCAAACCAGCGGCAACACATCGACCACTTCGAGCAATGGCAGCACGGGCGGAAGCTACGCGCAGGGCAGCACTTCGACCAGCAGCGCCGGCAGTCAGGCCAGCGAGCAGAACGTGGCGTTCAGCGCGGGCGGGGTGACGATTCAGGCTGATGCGACCACCAACACCTTGCTGATTTCCGCACCGGACCCGTTGTATCGCAACCTGCGTGAAGTGATTGATCTGCTTGATCAGCGCCGTGCTCAAGTGGTGATTGAGAGTTTGATCGTCGAAGTCGGCGAGGACGATGCCAGCGAGTTTGGTGTGCAGTGGCAGACCGGTAATCTTGGCGGCAAAGGCGTGATCGGCGGCGCGAATCTGGGTGGTTCGGGGCTTAATCTCAACGGCAAAACCAGCCTCGATGTGCTGCCGCAGGGGTTGAACCTCGGTTACGTCAACGGCACCGTCGATATCCCTGGCATCGGCAAGATTCTCGACTTGAAAGTGCTGGCGCGGGCCTTGAAAAGCAAGGGCGGCACCAACGTGTTGTCGACGCCAAATCTGCTGACCCTTGATAACGAGGCGGCGAGTATTTTTGTCGGCCAGACCATTCCGTTTGTCAGCGGCAGTTACGTCACTGGCGGTGGAGGCACCAGCAATAACCCGTTCCAGACTGTGACCCGTGAAGAGGTGGGTTTGAAGCTCAATGTCCGCCCGCAGATTTCCGAGGGCGGTACGGTCAAGCTCGACATCTATCAGGAAGTCAGCAGCATCGACGAGCGCGCATCGAACAGTGCGACGGCTGCAGGCATCGTCACCAACAAACGTGCAATCGACACCAGTATTTTGTTGGACGACGGGCAGATCATGGTACTTGGCGGGTTGCTGCAGGATGGCTATAGCCAGAGCAATGACGCGGTGCCGTGGCTGGGAAGTCTTCCGGGGATCGGCGCAATGTTTCGTAATGAGCGTCGGGCGATCACCAAGACCAATCTGATGGTGTTCCTGCGCCCATACATCATTCGCGACAGCGAAGCGGGGCGCAGCATCACCCTCAACCGCTACGACTTCATGCGCCGCGCCCAGGGTGGTTTGCAACCGGAGCGCAGCTGGGCGATGCCGGACATGCAGGCACCGCAGTTGCCCAATGCGGCGCAGGGCGTGCCAGCATCAGGGCCGCGAGCCACCATCAAAGCCGTACCGATCCAGCCAGGCTCGCCGCTATGAAATACACCCCTGTGGTCGAAAGTTTCCCTGTGGCGAGGGGATTTATCCCCGTTCGGCTGCGCAGCAGTCGTAACCCCAGCGCACGCGGTGTATCAGGAATATTCGGGTCGCAGGTTTTGGGGCTGCTTCGCAACCCAACGGGGATAAATCCCCTCACCACAGGAAATCTCAGTGTCGCAGAAAGCCTCTGTGCCACAGGAAATCTCAGTGTCACAGAAAACTACAGTGCCACAGGTAGCCTCAGGGCCACAGAAAACCTCGGGGCCACAGGAAATTGCACTCAATTGGCGAGGGCGACTTCATGGACTCTCTGACAAACAGTCTCCTTGTGGCGAGGGGATTTATCCCCGTTCGGCTGCGCAGCAGTCGTAACCCCAGCGCACGCGGTGTATCAGGAATATTCGGGTCGCAGGTTCTGGGGCTGCTTCGCAACCCAACGGGGATAAATCCCCTCACCACAGGGAATCTCAGTGTCACAGAAAGCCTCAGTGCCACAGGTCGCCTCAG